>JAJFJJ010000052.1 GCA_021774195.1 Nitrosomonas sp.
CTTTCTGGAACACTTCGTATTGGGCTCACTTCACAATAGCCATTAAGCCCACCTAACCAATGACTTGATTGCATACCTTGAAGTATTTGCTCCTTACCATGTATGCGGATAGCTTTGCCCAACAAGATTTTATATTGTGGAGTTCTGGGGACACATCACTTATCTCTCAATAATTCAGCCAGAGCATTGTCATAAGAGTCACCGACACTGCTTACAGAGGCATCAATGTTGGCTTCTGCCAAGCGTTCTGTATAACGAATCGATAGATATTGACTGCCTCTGTCGCTATGATGGACCAACCCATTGATCTCCTGTCGTGACCACAATGCTTACTCCAATGCACCAAGTACTAGATCTGTATGCAATGATCGGCCGACACGCCAACCAACAATACGCCGTGCAAACACATATTAGTGATAAAAGCCACATAAACAAATCCTGCCCATGCGGCAACAAAAGTGATGTCTGCCACCCACAGTTAATTTGGGCGGGTCGCTAAATTGTGAAATCGTCTAACATTAATCCTTTAATCAAGATGAAGATCAATTAAAACTGGAGATCGACTTTGAGCAAGCTACTATTTCTTTTGGTTTTGGTATTGATTTTTTACAGTCTCAATGAAAAATTCAGCTGCAGGACTATAGTATCTATCCTTTACTGTGGCCAATACAATTTCTCTTGCGGCCATTTGATCATTGCTAGCGAACTTGATATATCGAATCTTGGAGTTAGTATTTTCTTCCATCGAAATGGAAGGCAGGATTGAGACTCCATACTGTGATTCTATAAGCAGTTTAATTGTATTTAGCTGCGATGCTTGGAAAGCTACTTTGGGTATAAAGCGTGCATTAAAGCACATTTGCCCAACTTGCCGTGTTAGACAGTGTATGTCTTCCAACAAGATAAATGTCATGTCATCCAGTGCGTCGATACGAACCTCATCCATTTCAGCCAGATGACTATCCCGGTGAACAGCCAGATAAAAAGGATCAGAAAATAAAGGCTCAACAATCAGATTACTCTCGTCAAACGGCAATGATTCAATAAGAATATCAAGTTCGCCGCATTTGGCAGCCGCAATCAAAGATTCGGATATCTCCTCTCGTACCGTAACAATCGCTTCAGGAAATTTTTCTGATAAAGCCCTCAGCGTACTTGGTAGCACAAACGGCCCCAATGTTGGCAAAATGCCAATGTTAACCGAGCCACCAGAGACACTATCAAAATCAATGACGCGACGCTTGGCGTCTTCCACGTTTTTCAGGATTTCACTTGCTCGCTCATACAGAATATGGCCTGGATCGGTCAAAACAAGCCTGCCATTTACTCTAGTAAATAATTTTTTTCCGACATTTTCTTCCAATTTTGCTATTTGCTGACTGATTGATGGCTGTGAAATAAAACAATGTTCTGCAGCTTTAGTTATGCTGCCGGCGTTGACTACAGATACAAAATACTTCAGTTGATGTAATTGCATAAGTTATGCCTATTAATAAATAGGAAATAAGTATTGGTAAATAAGTTCGTGCATATTTAGAATCAAATCGCTATCTTTTTGGTTCGTAGCCTACTATTCAATAAATCGTCTTGAAAGATTTAAAGCGCATCATAGTAGAGAACCACGAGTGTAGGCAAGTTCAATCATTCGATTTTTACATAACACAAGAAGAGAGGATAACTATATGAAAAGCAAAATGTACCTAACTAGTTTATTGACTGCAAGCACTATCGCCGTATCTTTATTGATGTCTAGTAGTGTTTCTGCAAAGGAGTATTTCACTATTAAGAATGGCGAACTTGAGCGCCCTTCAGGATTTCGTGAATGGATCTATGTGGGTGCCCCGCTAACACCAGATGACATGAATAATGGTAAAGCTAATTTCCCTGAGTTTCACAATGTTTATATCGATCCGGAAAGTTGGGATCACTGGAAAGAAACAGGGAAATTTCGCGAAGGCACTGTGCTAATCAAAGAAATGGTCAGTGTCGGAACCAAATCCGCATCGAGCGGCAAAGGCTATTTTATGGGCAAATTTATGGGTCTTGAAGCAACTATAAAAAGTAAACGTGAGTTTCCTGATGAACCAGGTAATTGGGCCTATTTCAGTTTTTCGACAGAGGATCATAAATCATTGAAAAAGGCAACCAAAGCAGAACCAACTGCAAGTTGCAACGCTTGTCATGATGCAGCCGCAGAAGACGATTTTGTGTTTACTCAGTACTACCCAATCCTTAAAGCAGGCAAAGCTAATCCAGAAAAAGCCGTCGGAGGTGAATGGTGAGAATAAAGAATTTTATGCCGAAAAAAGAATTGAGCATATTTTCCAAAGCTTCAACAGTAATCACTTTATCGATGGTAACAATTTTATTACAAACGAGCGTAGTGGCAGCCCAAGACTCTGATTTCTCACCCTATGTTGATCAATCTGGAAATATCAGTTTACCCAAAGATTTTCGCATTTCAATGGTACACCTGGGCTCATTCTTTGTTCCAGATGGTGAAGCAAGTGGATTTCATGATGTATATGCAGAAGCAGAAACCGCACTTTACTATAGGAAACATGGAGAGTTTCCAGATGGGGCTACTCTGGTTAAAGAATTACGACCATCAAAAGCCGGAGATTACACAACTGGAAAAAATGTTAGTTATGCAACAGGCGATATTAAGCAGTGGTTCGTAATGATAAAGGATACGAAAGAACGTTTTAAAAACAGTCCTGTATGGGGTGATGGCTGGGGTTGGGCATTATTCAAAACCGACGACACCAGTAAGAATGCATCAAGTGATTATAAAAAAGACTGTTTAGGCTGTCATATTCCAGCTAAGGAAAATGATTGGGTCTATGTTGAAGGTTACCCAACTTTGGCCATACCCAATTAAGTCCCATTGGTTTAATTTCCAGCTCTTCGGGATAAGCTGACTGAAAAAAACACCCTATTGAAAAATGTAGTCAGTACCCCGCTACTTGCGGCGGGGTACTTTATTTATAGTGCATGAAAAGTGGAAAACCGGAATACGGATATCTTGAGTTTCGGTAGAGCCACATGCAAGTTTCTTTGTGCCATTCAGCGCAACAATCCACTGCTTGTGATTTTATACAGTGTTCACCTGGGCACTACCTACTAACAAATAGTCATGGAGATTGTATTTATGAATATTCAAAAAACCTGTGAGCTTACTGAGAGAAGCTGCAATAAAAACCATTCTGGTTCCGATAAGCTAAAAATAATTCTAGGATTTTTATCGCTGATAATATCCAGTCTAGGAATTCATGTAAGTCATGCTGCACCAAAAGATACGGTATCCAATTTGGAGGGCGTGGTCTATGTAGTGAGCAACGATCCGGTTGATAATGGAAATGCAATACTCGGATATCGGCGAGATCATCGAGGTAATCTTACCCCATTACCAGGCTCGCCATTTAACATGGGAGGTAAAGGTTACGCGACTAATGAAAAAGAATATGGGTTGCCCCATTTCGGACCATTTGATCTTGATCAAAATATTATTGTAAATTCAGACCAAACACGTCTTTTCGCTACTAATGGAGGATCAGATACTATTGCAGTTTTTGATATTCAATCAAATGGCGGATTAGTTGCTGTTAAGGGATCACCTTTTCCATCCGGTGGTAAAAACCCTGTCAGTCTTGCTTTGGCGGGCAATAAGCTATATGTGGTCAATAAAAATGAAGACCCTGAGCGTGATATGACACAAACCAAGCCTAATTACATGGGCTTCTGGGTCGACAAAAACGGCAAACTCACACCCATTCCAAATTCAAAAATTGAGCTATCAACATCGAGTCGATCGCCTACTCAAGTACTACTAGCCAGAGATAAATTCATATTTGATGGTGATTTTGGACGCTTTCCTTTGGCAAGTCGTGTTGCAATGTGGGGAGAAGATCTAAAAAAAGATACACCAAGTATGATCAGGTCATTCAAAATAAACCCCAATGGAACATTGAGACAACATGCACCAACACCTGCACCGCCCGGTGCATTTGAAGGTGGGCTTGATGTTGATAATGACGGCGAGCCAGACCACCTGATGTTTGGATTACAAGCGCATCCTAAAGAACCGCTAGTGTATGTCAGCATGGTTTCAAGCGCCCGCCTCGCTGTCTTCAAATATGATGATGAAGGTCAATTGTCGTTCTTGAGATTAGTACCAAATAAAGGCCAATTGATTTGCTGGATAAAAATTAACGAAGCAGGAACACACGCTTACACCACCAATAATGGAGATAACACTGTATCTGTTTATGACCTCAGTGATCCCACCCATCCGATAGAAATTCAAACTTTGAAACTCAAGGGTGATGGTCACCCATATCAAATGGATTTAGATACTTCGGAAAAATTTTTACACATTGTCAAACATAGGACTTTTGCTGAAACGCCAG
>JAJFJJ010000053.1 GCA_021774195.1 Nitrosomonas sp.
ACAAAACCGATTATCATCAAGCTGCGGAAAACATCTGTTCAGTCTGCTCTGAAAGAGCAGGATCAACAGATATTTTACGTGGCCAACAAGCGAAGCGCGTTAGTCGATTTGCAAGCTGACACAGAATTATGAACGCCCTCGGATAATAGGAGAAAAGTGCAGTTTATACTCAAAATGCCCATTTCAGCCTGCTTCTAATACCGCAGCAGAATTACAGCTAGCCTTTAAATCACCACGATATCTGCATTGGTCATACTTAACCCAACACCAACCGTAGCGATTTGAACCGCAGCACCGGCACCACTGCCATCTGTGTCGTATGATAGCGACCCTGTCGTATCATCGTAAATAATGAAATCATTCGCATCTAATGCTACCGTGCCGATAACAAATTGATCGGCAGCCAGGGTTCCGGTTGAGGTTAATGCCGTAAATACGGTATTGTCCAGCTGAATGGTATCTTTAGGCACATCAAAGTCTGTGATTGTATCAATGTGACCGCTAGTGGTGAATTGGAAGGTGTCTTTGCCTGCTCCGCCGGTTAAGATGTTATTACCGTCCTTGCCATCTAGGTGATCATTGCCGGCGTCCCCGTCGAGTTGATTGGCAGCGGAATTGCCCGTCAGCGTGTTACCTTTAGTATTGCCTGTGCCGTCAATAGCTGATGAACCGGTCAGCGTCAGCTTTTCCACATTATCCGGTAGCGTGTAGGTCACTATGCTCTTGATTGTGTCCCGGCCTTCACTCGCATTTTCAATGACAATATCGCCACCATTGTCGACAACATATATATCTTTCCCGAGTCCGCCGGTCATGGTGTCTGCTCCACCCTTTCCATCAAGCCGGTCGTTACCGGCACCGCCGCTTAATTGATTGGCAGCCGAGTTGCCGATCAGTTTGTTGCTCAGATCATTGCCGGTGCCATCAATGGCCGTTGTTCCTTTTAGAAGTAGATCTTCCACATTGTCGGGTAGTGTATAAGTCACCGTACTAATAATTCTATCGGTGCCTTCACCTGGGTTCTCAGTGACAATATCGCCGATATTGTCGACAATATAAAGGTCATTGCCTAGCCCACCGATTAGTGTGTCCGGACCATCCCTGCCATCAAGCCGGTCGTTACCGGCACCGCCATTCAATTGATTCACAGCCGAGTTACCGTTTAGTCTGTTATTTAGATCATTTCCGGTACCATCAATCGCCGCTGCTCCTTTTAAGATTAGATTTTCCAAATTGGCAGGTAGCGTGTAAGTCACTTGACTACTGACCCTATCAATACCTTCACCAGAGTTCTCAGTGACAATATCGCTTGCATTGTCGACAATATAAACGTCATTACCGAGTCCACCGATCAACGTGTCCGCACCTGTTTTTCCATCGAGTCGGTCGTTACCGGCACCGCCGTTTAATTGATTGTCAGCCGAGTTACCAGTCAACTCATCGTTGAAATTACTGCCGATCAGGTTTTCGATTAGCGTCAAGGTGTCTAGTCCGTGACCAGTATTTTGCTGCGTATTAATCTGCAGGGAAACGGTTACTGGTACGGGAGCATTAATATAACTAGCGGTGTCGTTGAGCGAGGATGTGCCGGTCAGAATATCGTCTCCTGCTGTACTAAACAGTAATACGCCACCCGTGTTAGCGGCGACGGTAATATCAAACAAATCACTCACCGAGGCAGCGCTATTATCCGTGGCGATTACTTTCACACTGATAGTGCCGACGTCAGTGGTTAAAGGCGTGCCGGTGAAGGTTTGTGTGCCGGTATCAAAACTAAGCCAGCTGGGTAGCGGTGAATCGTCCCCTAGTGTGGCGGTGTAAGAAAGGGCATCACCCACATCGATATCATCAAAAGTATTGGTCGGGACAATAAAGTTAAATTCCGCATCTTGAGTGGCATTCTGATCCACAATCGCATTGGCGACGGTTGGCGCGTCATTCACTGCATTCCCGGTAAAGCTCTTGGTGCCGGTAACCGGAGTGGTCACACCATCGGTCACATGGGTGCTGATAGTAAAGTGGGCATTGAAATTAAGCGCCGGATTAAAGGTTACGCCCGCTAATAGCGTATTCACATCGGCAAGCGCCCCACTGGCGATCCACGCTCCGGTTCCCGCGTTGTAGGTGGAAGTTACGCTGCCGGATGTGGCGGTGCTTAAACTACCTGCTGCGATGTTGGATAGCGTTAAGGTGGCGGTAACATTGGTACTGTCACTATCCGTGACAACAATATCTTTTAGATTAAGCGGCGTGTCTTCGGTATAGCTTTCAGCAGCGCTGAGATTCGTGGCGGTTGGCGCGTCATTCACTGCATTCCCGGTAAAGCTCTTGGTGCCGGTAACCGGAGTGGTCACACCATCGGTCACATGGGTGCTGATAGTAAAGTTGGCATTGAAATTAAGCGCCGGATTAAAGGTTACGCCCGCTAATAGCGTATTTACATCGGCAAGCGCACCACTGGCGATCCACACGCCGGTTCCCGCGTTGTAGGTGGAAGTTACGCTGCCGGATGTGGCGGTGCTTAAACTACCTGCCGCGATGTTGGATAGCGTTAAGGTGGCGGTAACATTGGTACTGTCACTATCCGTGACAACAATATCCTTTAGATTAAGCGGCGTGTCTTCGGTATAGCTTTCAGCGGCGCTGAGATTCGTAGCGGTTGGTGCGATTGGCGCTGGTTGGCTGTTAATGAAAAACACCGTGTTGCCAAGCGATTCACCGATAAAAGCATCTAAATCGCCATCGCCGTCAATATCGACAAACGTGGGGTTGGCACTATTTCCCACATCACTCAAGCCAAACGGGTTGGTGCTGGCAGCAGCAAACACCGGAGCGTTGGCTGAACCCGTGTTCTTAAAAAACTGCGTGTTGCCATCATAGTTGCCGACAAAGGCATCTAAATCGCCATCACCATCGATATCGACAAACGTGGGGTTGGAATAAGATCCCACATCATTCAAGCCAAATGGGTTGGTGCTGGCAGCGGCAAATGAAGGAACGCTGGCTGATCCCGTGTTCATAAAAAACTGCGTGTCGCCATAATAGTCACCGATAAAGGCATCTAAATCGCCATCGCCGTCAATATCGGCAAACGTGGGGCTGGTATAAGACCCCACAGCACTCAAGCCAAATGGGTTGGGACTAGCTGCAGCAAATGTCGGAACGTTGGCTGATCCCGTGTTCATAAAAAACTGCGTGTTGCCAGGCTGATCACCGATAAAAGCATCTAAATCGCCATCATCGTCAATGTCGACAAATGTGGGGTTGGCATACTTTCCTATATCGCTCAAGCCAAACGGATTGATGCTGGCAGCGGCAAACGTCGGAGCGTTGGCTGTTCCCGTGTTATTAAAGAAAACTGTGTTGCCATCATTATCACCGATAAAGGCATCTAAATCGCCATCGCCGTCAATGTCGACAAATGTGGGTTTGGCAAAATATCCCACATCACTCAAGCCAAATGGGTTAGTAGAAGTTAAGGTAAAAATAGGATTTGACATAATAATGCTCCTAAAATGATTTAAAGTTATCGATTACTGAACATCGGACGTCGAGTGATGAATGGCTTGTTGCAAATGTTGATGTAACTTTTTCTCAACCGGTTGATTCTGATAAGCGGGTACAACATAAGAAGAGATCAATTCAACCTGTTGTTGCTCGCCTTCCTGCCAGCATTCCGCTACGGCAAATCCAATCATTTCACCTTCAGCCGAGGCGGAAACGCCGAATAATTCACCGCGCTGCGGCTGCGTTGGCCAGCGGCTTTTCAGGCTCGGGTGCGTCATGGCTTCATAAGGCAAGAGATTCTCTGGGGTCAGGTGGTAGACCTTCTGATATTTAATGGCTTGTTCGTTGACCGGTGCGAATTCTGATGCGCGCGGCAAACCGGAAACTTGTGTCGGCTGGCTCAAGCCTGGGCGTTTTACCGTGGGTTTGGTGGTGATGATGCCATCCGAACCAGGGAAAGAAATCAAACGGTCGATGTCATCGTTTTGAAAGCCTAACGCGCTGGGTTGACGAACATTGGGTAACACCACGACATCGAAGAGTTCTTCGACTACGCCGCCAATGTGCAGCGCGTGTACGATATTGCCGGTATCCAAGTCGATCACGACTAGACCGCATTGAGAGGTTACGTTCTGTTCAGCTAAGCGGGTT
>JAJFJJ010000054.1 GCA_021774195.1 Nitrosomonas sp.
GGAGTGATGAATAGGACAATCTGTCTCTCAACCGTTGATTGGAAAAACTTCGTTTTACCTCAAATAACAGAGTTTGTCCAGAATTTATACCTACCTTTATGTTTTAATTAATAATACAGGGAGAGCGTGAATCCGCCGTGACTTCCAGCCTCAAGGTAGACACATTCCATTCCGTAGTATTGAGCGGTAAGTGCATATGCAGTCACCTTATCGATATCTTCCGGTAGTATCTTGTCGACATTGCCAATCCGTTCAACTGTGGTCGGTCTTGCACTTGTGCTTACAACGATGTAACCCATCGGAATGGTTTTGATACCCAGTTGTTTAACATACGGAGCAGCTTTCATTTGTTCACCAACAAGGAATTTCCTGTTTTGTGAGTTCATTAGCATCATCCAGAAAATGTAGTCTGCATGTTTTGAAATTCCCTCAGCGTTTGCTGGAAAGAGGATGGTAGGTCGTTTACAACTTTTCTTAATAGCGGCTACTGTCTTATTTGTATCGTCGTAACGGGCAGTGGAACCGCCGATCATAATTCCATCTGAGCCATATATTTCAGCACTTGCGGCAATCTCTGCTGCTTTTTGAGGGGATTGTTGGTCAGGATCAATTAGCGTGAAGTGAAGGACGCCCTCTGCTTGTACTAATGGTTTAATAAACATGAAAAAAATGGTTTCAGTCGTTTTTGGTATTGTAGCGTGGAATTAAGCGTTATTAATGACACCATCTTCCAGCTCTACGACGCGATCGGCGATATTTAAAATACGGTAATCATGTGTGACGAGCAGTATGCTGGCACCTGATTCTTTAGCCAATCGTTTTAGAATAGTGACTGCTTCTTGTCCACTTTGTTTATCCAGAGATGCCGTCGGTTCGTCGGCAAGTACAATTTTAGGTTGTCCCACCAATGCCCTCGCAATGGAAACACGCTGACGCTGTCCGCCGGAAAGTTGATCCGGTTTATGATGTAATCGGTCGCCCATCCCAACAGCCCGCAACATTTCGGTGGCACGTTCGAGTCTTTCTTTTTCAGTCATGCCATTGTGCATCTCTAGTGTCATACTGACATTTTGTTGGGCGGTCAGCGATTTGAGCAGATTATGTTGTTGAAAAATATATCCTGTTTGCTGACGAATGTTCACTTTAATTTGTTCGGTGCTGTTAATTAATTGCTGACCGAGCACCTTAACACTGCCATCAATTGCTTGGCGTAGACCACCGACAATGGTTAAAAAGGTTGTTTTGCCGGAACCGGAAGGCCCTGTCATAATGACTATCTCACCCTTGTGAATAGGAATGGTTACATTCTTCAGGACGGGTAGTGCTATTTCACCATTGATAAAACTGAAGTTCAGATTACGTACGTCGATTATGGGGGACATCAGAACATATCCGCAGGATTGGCATCTTTTAATTTCCGAATCGCAAGAAGACCAGCCGTAAAGCACATAGACAGAATGAAAAGGAAAACAGTCATGACTTTGCTGAAGCTTATGGGCATGGGCATAAACATTTGAGACTCAGCCAAATGGTATAAACCGATTGAAAGGATAAGGCCGGGAATAAAACCCAGTACGGCCAGAAAAAAAGCTGTTGCAAATACCAGGCGAACAAAGTAGCTTTGTTTGTATCCCATGGCTTTTAGAGTGGCAAATTCGTGACGATGGTTAGCAATATCAGTAAAAAGAATCTGATAGACAATCACTAAGCCAACGATCAACCCCATCACTGTTCCAAAACCAAAAATAAATCCGATAGGTGCTGTTTCGGTCCAGTATTTTGTTTCGAATTCAATTAGTTCTGCAAAAGTGAAAATGTTGACGAACGAGTTAAGCTGTTTATCAAGATCAGCCTTTGTCTGCTCAATCGATGCGCCGGGATGAAGTCGGATGACGCCCATATCGATATCACCTGGATTTCTAGCTGGAAACATACGCATGAAATTTAGATCACTTGTTACCACATTTCCGTCTGCGGCAAAGGATATACCTAGGCGGAAGAAGTCTATAATCTGTATCTTATAATCATTGATTTCTGTTTCTGTTCGTCCGGCTTCGAATAATTGGCGAACCGGACCGAATTCAGGGCGAGAATATTCGTCAAATATAATCGTATTCTTGAGCCGCAATTCGATACGTTTGTTTTTAATGGTTTCTACATCGAATAACTCAGCATCTGGATCAAAGCCGTAGACCATCAGCGTTCGTTTGATGTTGGTTTCGATTGTTTTAAACGCTGCTAATCCTAGATACAATGGGGAAACTTCAGCGACTGCTGAGTGGCCCAGTGCGCGCATGAGTTCATTCCGTTTGAAAGTAACAGGGCGCCACATTGCTTCACTTTGCTTATGCATCAGGAATAAATCGCCGCTTAATTTTTTCGGGGCGGTAGCTGCACTGGCAATAAGTGCATCTTTGAAACCCAATTGCATAAATACCAGAACACAGGCGAATAAAACACCGGCGATAGCAGCCATCAATTTGGTTTGGTCGTGAATCAACTGCCGCCAAGCCAGGCGTGCCGGGGAATAATACCAGGGAAAGATATTCATGGTTCTATCCGCACATGAACCTGCCGAAAGATTTGATGTTGTAAATCAGTGACCGCCCTCGGTTCCAGCGTAAGCCGTACTTCTATAATCCGATTATCCCTATCCGCTAAGGGATCTGTATCATTTAAATCATTTTTCCGCACTAGAAAACCGAGTTCTCTAACTTCGGCAGTATAGCCCTGATTAAATCCCGTCGCGCTGATAACGGCTTTTTGTCCCACTTTGACTTGAACTAGGTCGGATTCATAGACTTCTGCAACAACATCAAGTTGCGTTAAATCAGCCATTTCTAGAAGACCGCCATCTTTGATTCGTTCTCCAGGTCGTGTCAGGATTTTTAAAATAGTACCCGAAATCGGGGCATGGATGAGTGTGTTTTTTAATCCGGCTACCGAGACGCGTTGTTCTGATTCGGCATGTGCTATTTCGGCGGATAAGCGTTTAAGATTGGCCTCGGATTGTGCAAACGCCAAATATTTTGCATCGGCAAGTGAAATGCTTGCCATAGCGTCTTGTTTGAGAGATTGATAGCGAAGGTGTTCTTTTTTGTTAAAGGTGAGCGCTACTTGCTCGATATTTCTCTTCTCTTCCAGCACCTTAATGTGTGTTTCGGCTGCTTGTACTTCAGCATTTCTTTTATCATAATCCGAGAGTATTGCTAATTTGTCACCCAATTTGACTTGGTCGCCTTCTGCAAAAAGAAGTCGTTCAACTTTGGCGCCTTCAGGCCCGGCATTATGGGAAACGTTAATCACTCGTGAACGTGGTTCGATATGTCCCAGGGAACCAATACCCTGACTTTTAATGGAGACTCCGGTTGTTTCCGCAAGTATGCTTAAACTAATAGTAATAAGAAATAAACAGAATAAAAGCGAAAATGCTATTTTAGCGGACATAGAAAAATCTCAATTCTGGTGCAACTTTGGGTTGAGTTGGCCCGATTCTTTCGGAGATTTTTTTGTCTGAGTCAAGCTGCATTAGCAAGTCTGTTCCAAATAAATTTGACTGGTGAGAGGTGTGAGAAGATTGCCAAAAAGTAGCCATACGCCTAGTATGATAAAAATGATATTAATTGATATGGCAGCTATATGCTGCATCAAAATTTTTTATTCTCGCCTTGTTTAGAAATCCGAATTTATAGAGGTGCCCCATAGTAATACCTAATGCTTTGCCAAGTCTATAGAGTTAGAGGCGTTGTTGAAATTGCCGGCCCTAAGCTTCAGAAGGAGTGACAGATAGGCGGGAAGCATCGCAAAACCACATGGTTTGACTCATATATACAGATACAATACCTGCTCCAGAAGTATAGCCAACCGGCAGTATTCCAACCAGTTGAGTCATTGACTGGATTGTTAGTACCTGTAAATCCATTTCTACTCCTAATAATTTCTAAAATTATAGGCTATAAATTCATGCAACATAATTAAACTAATAAGGTTTTTACATACCAAAGCTGGAGCTACCTGGCATGTGTGTTCGACTTGATCACAAAAGAAGTTATTGGGTGGGCAATGTCAAGAACACCTAATGCTGAGTTGGTCAAAACAGCATTGAGCCATGTAGTTCTGAAGCGACAGCCCAACACGACGCAATTGTTATTGCGTTCGGATTAGGGCGCACAATATTCAGAAAAATTATTTGTCGATTATTTGGTTAATCAGAGTTGAGTCGCTGCGGAAACTGTTGGGATAACCGTGTGATGGAGCGTTTTGGTTCGCCTTCTACTTTTCCTGGCTCTGTGAAATAAGCGGAGCATTCTTCATGTATGTTCATTTCTAAAAGTCTATATTGGAAGGACTGATCTATTAAAAATAGATTCAAAACTTGATTCTAATTGAACAAATGCATCAACAATTCGGGGGTCAAAATGACTGCCTCTTTTGTTTATAATGATTTCTTTGCTTTTCTCATGAGTTATGGGTTTTTTGTATGGTCTTACTGAACGCAGCGCATCATACACATCGGCAACAGCCATAATTCTTGCCTCAATTGGAATTGCATCGCCTCTTAATCCTTCTGGGTATCCTGTTCCATCCCAATATTCTTGATGGTAAAGGGCGATATTATGGCCAATCCCAAGGAACTCCGGGTAGCAAGAATTTTTCAATATTTTTTTTATAGCTTCAGCACCAAAAATGGTATGTTGTTTCATAACTTCCCATTCTGTGGTTGTTAGTTTCCCCGGTTTTAGAAGGATCTGATCTGGAATACCTACTTTCCCAATATCATGAAGAGGGCTGGACAGTGTTATTAGCTCGATAAATTGTTCATCAATAGATTCAAAACCCTGTTGACCTTTCAGTAGAAGTGATAACTCACGTGTAAATGTGCTGACTCGATTAAGGTGGTTTCCAGTTTCCGGGTCTTTGTATTCAGCAATAGCGCCAAGTGCGGCTATGGTGGATTTATATGCATTTCCGAAGTCATCTTTTAGGCGCTGTAAGCTTTCGTAATCTCTTTCGCAAATCATTTTTCCCAACCTAAGCGCAAAGTAGGCATCGATTTTTACCAATGAATTAAAGCTTGAGCGATTAAGTGTTAAACAAATAACGGGTTCGTTTGCAGTCCTGACTGTGGCCGTCCGAATATTATGGGGTTCTAGTAGAGCCAGCTCTCCAAAACACTCGCCTTGTTTCAATATTCGAATATTTCGAGCGATCTGGAAATATAGCTTTTGAGAAACTTCGACCTTGCCTTGTGCGATAAAAAAAAGCTTATCTCCTGTTTCACCCTCCCTGATAATAGTTATATTCGGCTCAAATTTTTCAATTTTTGCTAATTTCTTGGCTCTCTGAATAAGTGCTGGATCTAGGCCGGTAAATAACTGGCAATTATCTATCGTATTTAATAAATTCGTATTAGAGTTATTCATATATGTTTTTATTCAATAAAACCGCTTCATTATAAGGGAGGAAGTGGGAGCTATTTTGAGTATATGTGTGGAAAGATACTATGGCAAGTGCGCTAACGAGCATAACCCTAAAATCCTCAGTTGATTGTTTTTGTAGCGATCAACTGAGGAATTTAGGTTCAATGGGTTGAGACAGGTGGGAATGTGCGGGCACCATCAGGGCGAGAGGTGTTATTTAAATCCTATCTAAAGGGCACCTCTAAAAATCCATATTTGCGAGCATCCGCAAAGCGAATTGCCTGCTTACCCCGTTTCGTCACAATACTGCGTTACTCACAAAAAATATCACCTTACATATCAGTTATATGCTGCGTCAATATTTTTTGTTCTCGCCTTGTCTTGTTTAGAAATCCGAATTTTTAGAGGCGCCCTAAAGGTAGGATTTTAGGATCATGATTTAATATGTTTATCGCAACATCCTTACGCACTCCTGATAGCAACTCATTTAAGTGTAATTTTTTCTGTATTTACATTTTCAGTAGATGTGTCTCGACTGTGAACTAGCTGATACAGTACGGGTAAAACCAGCAGTGTTAATAGTGACTGGGAAAGCGTGCTGCCAACCATTACTGTTGCTAGTGTGCGCTGCACCTCAGCACCGGTACTGGTGCTAAGTGCCATGGGCAAAAAGCCGAGGGTTTCCACCCATGTGGTTATGAGAACCGGACGAAGTCTGAGGAGAGATCCGGCTTTGACAGCATCATTTAAAGGCATGCCCTGTTCTCGCAAATTACGAATAAACTGTATCAACACTAGGCCATCCAATACGGCGACCCCGGACATGGCGACAAAACCCACACCGGCTGAAACGGATAAGGGAATATCGCGTAACCACAGGGCCAAAATGCCGCCAGTGACAGCAAGTGGAACCGCAGTAAACACCAGCATGCAATCGCGAAAATTTCCAAGCATGGTGTACATCAAAAGAAAGACCATGCCAAGCGCAAGTGGAATCACGAGCATAAGACGTTGTGAAGCGGAAATCATCTGCTCGAATTGACCGCCCCATGTGGTCCAATATCCTGGCGGGATTTGCACTTTCTCTGCAATAAGCGATTCTGCTTCGCTGACGAAAGAGCCCATGTCCCGACCACGTACGTTTGCGGTGACCACCACTCGCCGCTTGCTGTTTTCTCGGCTTATCTGATTGGGGCCCTGAACGATTTCAAACTCGGCTACTTCACCTAAGGCAACATAAACAGGCAAGCCTGGCTGAAGCGCATTTTCGTTTATGTCTCTGCCATTGTTTTGAGCGGGAAGTGCAATTGGTAAACGTTTCAGCTCTTCGATATCGCCGCGTACCTGCTCCGGCAGCCTTACCTGCAATTCGAAACGGCGATCACCCTCGTAAATAATACCCGTACTTCTTCCGCCGATGGAAATGGTCACTGCGTCTTGCACATCAGCAACGTTCAAACCGTAACGCGCCATTTTGGCGCGATTCATTTGAATGGATAGCACAGGTAGGCCGGTAACTTGTTCGACTCTGACATCCGCCGCGCCGGGGACGCTTTCAAGAATCGCTTCAATCTGTTCGCCGACCTCGAACAAAGTATCCATGTCGTCACCGAACACTTTTACCGCAACATCCGCTCGAACGCCCGATATCAGCTCATTAAAACGCATCTGTATCGGTTGGGTAAACTCATAGTTGTTGCCCGGTATCTTCCATACCGCCTCCTCCATTGCTGCTATCAGCTCTTCCTTATTGGCGTGGGTTTCCGGCCATTCGGACTTGGGTTTGAGAATAATAAAGACGTCGGCTACGCTCGGCGGCATCGGGTCGGTTGCAATCTCAGCGGTTCCAATCTTAGTGAAAACCCGTTTTACTTCAGGAAAAGCTTTGAGCGTTTTCTCCAGTTCATTTTGCATCTCGATGGCGGTACTCAGGCTGGTACCTGGAATACGTATGGCATGAAGTGCGATATCCTCCTCGTCGAGACTAGGCACAAACTCACTACCCATACGCGTTAACAGCAAACCGGACAGAACCACAATAACTACGGCGGAGGTGACGATCAATCCTTTATTTCGCATTGCAAAATCTAACGCAAGTGAATAGACGTTCTTTATCCATACCAACGCACCACCCTCTTTCTCTGTCACTTTGCCAGAGAGAAAAAGAGCGACTGCCGCCGGAACAAATGTCACGGAAAGAATGAGCGCTCCCAGCAACGCAAACAAGACCGTGAATGCCATGGGATGGAACATTTTTGCTTCTACGCCGGACAATGCGAAGACGGGCACATAGACCACCATGATAATAAGCTGTCCAAAGAGTAGCGGTCGCCGCACTTCTTTGGAAGCATCAAACACCACTGTAAAGCGTTCGGAACGGGTTAGCTCTCGACCCAACCGTCCTTGTTCTTGAGACAAACGCCGGATACAGTTTTCAACAATGATGACGGCACCGTCGACGATGATACCGAAATCGAGCGCACCCAGACTCAGCAAATTAGCGCTAACTTGATTAGACACCATGCCGCTGAAAGTAAAAAGCATCGACAACGGAATGATGAGTGCAGTGATTAGCGCCGCACGTAGATTACCGAGTGCTAGGAATAGCACCACAATGACCAGGATTGCACCCTCCGTTAAGTTATTAACGACGGTGCGAATCGTTTTGTCGACCAGGGTAGTGCGGTTATAGACGGCAGTTGCAATGACACCTTCAGGCAAGCTACGATTAATTTCCACCAGTTTCTCAGCCGCTGCCTGAGAGACAGTGCGGCTGTTCTCACCCATCAGCATATGTGCAGTACCCAATACCACTTCTTTGCCATTTTGTGTCGCGGCGCCGGTACGTAACTCCTTGCCGATCAAGATGTCTGCCACATCTTTAATGCGTATGGGAACCCCTTGCCGTGAGCCAAGAAAGATGTTGCCAATTTCATCCAGGTTAGTGATTTGTCCAGGTAAACGGACCAAATACTGCTCGCCGCTTTTTTCGATATAACCCGCTCCTACGTTGAGATTATTACGCTCCAAAGCAGTGGTAACATCTTGCAGTGTCAAACCAAACGCAATCAGTTTCTCGGGATAAGGGGTGACATGAAATTGCTTAACATACCCGCCGACCGAGTTTACTTCTGTAACACCTTTGACAGTAAGCAGTTGTGGCCTGATGACCCAGTCCTGGATTTCACGTAAATCAGTTGGGTTGTAGGCGGTTCCATCCGGTTTTTTGGCGCCATCTATTGCGTCAACCGTCCACATAAAGATTTCGCCCAGACCTGTGGAGATCGGTCCCATCTTAGGTTCTATGCCAGCAGGTAAACGACCTTTTGCTTCTTGGATACGCTGACTAACCAGTTGGCGGGCAAAATAAATATCCGTGCCTTCTTTGAAAACAACGGTGACTTGTGACAAACCATAACGTGAAAGCGAACGGGTGTAATCAAGGTTTGGCAGGCCTGCCATAATGATTTCAATTGGGAAAGTTATCCGTTGTTCAGATTCTAACGGTGAATATCCGGGTGCTGTCGTATTGATTTGTACCTGCACATTGGTGATGTCTGGTACTGCATCAATGGGAAGCTTTTGATAGCTGTACACCCCTAATGCCGCCATTGCAAACACTGCCACCAGGACAAGGCCACTATAATTTATGGCTGTTTGTATAATTCGCTCAAACATGAGTTGGCTCCTGAGTGTGTGTTTGATTTGTTTTTGTAGTCACTTTTATCCGAGTACTCCATCAATACAAAGTTGATGAGGGGCTAACCATATTCTAATGATCATGTGACGCTCCTGCTTTACCTAACTCGGCTTTGATGGCGAAACTATTGCCTGCTGCATATTGTTCTCCTGCTGACAATCCTTCCAGCACCTCAACCATGCTGCCATCATGGCGACCAAGCTCCAATGGGCGCGCTTCAAAATATTCTCCGTAGCGCCCAAATACTACCGTCCAGTCAAATAGTGTTTGCAGTGCATCAGCCGACACTGCAACAGGTACTTCTATTTCTTCAGTGACCAGTGCGACATTGATGAACATTCCGGCACGCCAATGACCATCAGGATTCTCAAGTGTGATGCGTGCTTTAGCAGTTCGTGTTTGTTCATCTATTAATGCGCTGATGTACGAGACAACTCCAGTGCTTTCAAGATCGGATGAAGCGGCTTTGATAACTGCTTCCTGGTCAATTTTAATCACGCTTAGATCTTTCGGATAAATAGTCAAATTGGCGTACATGGTTGAGACATCTGCTAAGGTGAAAATCTCGCTGTCTTCTTTAATTACCTGGCCTCGGGCAACTGCTTTGGTGATTACTAGTCCTGAAATTGGTGCGCGTACTTCGTACCGGGTAAGATTCTTGATGGTTGTGATTGATTGCGGGTCTTCACCAAATGAAAGTAGTTTAGCGGCAGCGAGATCCAATGTGATTTCTGCTTCGCTCAACAATTGTTGTGCGGCGAGATAGTCCTGCTTAGCGGTAATTTTTTCTTCCCACAATTGTTTTTCCCGCTCGTAGGTTGTCCGTGCCAGTACTAGGCGTTTTTGAGCGGCCAGATACAAGCTTCTCATGTCAGCCAATATTTGGCTCTCAATCACAGCCAATACATCACCTTCCGCTACCTGTTGCCCGAGATCCTTCTTAACTTCGATCACAATGCCCGGCGCACGTGGTACCACGCGTATAATATTATGTTGGTTAAACGCAATAACCCCCGGCATTTGAAGCGTTGGTTTTATTGTTGTCGGGCCGGCAGTGTTGATTTTAATGCCGGTGCTATGCAATGCTTCATCGGACATTTCTATGCGTGCTTCGATTTGGTCGTAGCTCCAATGATAGGTTTGACCTTGCAATTCGGCTGCAATTGCTACTTCAAAAGAATGGGGTTCTTCAACAATATGGTCGCCTAATAAATATTCGCCCTGTGCGGTAAATTGAAATAATTGTGCTGGTGCACCTAGGCGCGATAAGGTAATCGCGACTTTGACTTCTGCTGGGGGTAACGGTTTATTGTTTTGATAGGCATAGACTCGGAATTGTGGCTCGACTCCTTGTTCAAAAATAGTGACTTCGACGCTGAAATCGTCTGTAGTAAATAGTTTTCCACCTTTGGGGCCGGTTTCCAATTCGTCTTCGTCATCTTCCAAATTGTTTGCCACTTCGCCATGGTCATCATCATATGAGCCAGGTTTATCCCAGCTAAGAATTAGGCCGCCAAGTATCAAACCAATGACAATCGTAATAATGATTGGCTTAAGATTGGTTTCGCTCACAATTTGCTCCTTAAATCCGTTAAATTCTTTTGGTTGGGGGATTAATTGACGGCTTCTTCAATTGAGCCGGCAATTAGTCGTTCAATTTCGTTAACTAGGCGTTGATAGTTTGCAAGTGCACTTAAATAAAGCGTTTGGTTCTGGAATAGCGTTCGTTGCGCGTCCAGTAACTCCAGGAAACCGAATCGTCCCAATTCATATCCGCGGTTTGCAATACTAAAAGCTTCTTTGGCGCCTGGTAAGATTTCGGTGCGTAGCATAATGATTTCATTATCCGCGGCAGTCAGTGCTTCATAAGCTTGCACTAATAATGTTCTAAGTTGTAGATCAATTGCTGCACGTTGATCAATCGCTTGGTCTACTCGCTGATGTGCCGCCAATAAATTACCTTGATTGCGGTTAAATAGCGGTAGTGGAATGGATAAACCAACCAGTGCTGTGGTGTCATGCGCGCCACCATATCGTCTAACTCCTGCGTTAAGCGTGATATCCGGTATGCGTTGCGCTTTTTCCAGGGTTAATAATGCTTGGCGTTGCTCAAGATTTCTGAGACCGCTCAGTGTGAGCGGGTTGGCGTGGAGACGTTCTTCCAGAATATTGAACTCAGGTATTGCCACAAAGGACTCAAGATCACCCAAGACATGCTCAAATTGTGGCGTTTGCCCGCCCCATAATAAGGCCAATTGTTTGCGTAATGAGATTAAATCGCGTTGTGCTTGTTCACGTTCGATATTTGCCGTGGCGTAAGCGACTTTGGCTCGAGTTTCTTCTATCGGTGGTGCCTTGCCTGCTTGTACACGTTTGCTTGCCGCGTTGACCATTTTTTGTGCTAACTGCTGGCCTGCTTGCGCAAGTTCTAACCGTTTCTGTCCTGCCAATACGTTAGTAAACATATTGGCGACTCTGGCGATTAGATCCAGGCGTAATGTGGCGTAGTCATGTTCTGCACGCGCTTGTCCTAATGATGCTGCGTGCGTGCGCGCTGAACGTTTACCGCCCGTTTCAATGAGTTGGCTGATACGAATGGATGAAAAGCGTGCGCCAGGCCCGTCAGCACGAGAACTGATATCTTCGTTATCAAATTCCGCAACGGGGTTAGGTAGTAAACCAGCTTGCAAAGTGATGCCGCCAAGCGCTTTTATTTCTTTCTGGAAAGCGGCTAATTCTGGGTTGTATTGTAGTGTTAATTGAACGGCATCATGTAAGGAAAGTTCTTTTTCTTTATCAGGTGCTGTTGTCGTAATAACGCTATTATCATCTATAGCGGTATCAGGTACAGTGTCAGCGAAGGAGGCTGATGACATGGGGTTGAAGATTAGCGTCATCAGTCCAATGAGTAATAAGTAATTTTTTATGTGTGTGTTATACAATCTCAATACCCTCGCAAGCTAACATTTCTGTTAATGCAATCAGTGGCAAACCAATCAGAGCGTTAGGGTCGTCACCCGTCATGCGTTCTATCAATGCGATGCCTAATCCTTCTGATTTTGCGCTGCCGGCACAATGATATGGCTGCTCTTTAACCAGATAGTTTTCAATTTGTTGATTACTGAGTTGGCGAAATTTTACGTGATATGGGATGACACGTGCTTGAATTTGATTGGTGTTAGCGTTTAAAAGACATAATGCGGTATAAAACACGACTTCTTTGCCGCGTGCTAATTGTAGCTGTTTGACTGCGTTTTCGTGGTTAAGCGGTTTGCCTAGATGGACGCCCCCTAAAACAGCAACTTGATCAGAACCAATAATTAATGCTTGTGGAAAAGTTTTGGCGACTTCGCGTGCTTTGTTTTCAGATAAACGTAAGGCGGTTGCTTCCGGTTTTTCACCGAGCAAAGCTGTTTCATCAATGTGTGGGCTTGCTGTTTCAAAGGGGATTTGTAGTCGTTGTAGCAGTTGCTTGCGGTAAATAGAACTGGATCCCAATATTAGGTTTGGTGTGTGATGTTGTATTTTCAAAATTTAGTCTTATTTTTTTGACACATAAAGGTAAAAAATATAACATGCCCGCCTTATGTCTATGCGATTGGTGATAGATTCTTTAGATTTTGTGCGCAACGCGAGAACGCATCATGATAAAATCGCGCTGGTAGAATTGTCTCGTTTACAAGATTTTCTGTACGAAAATATTGGCATGATAACTTATGAAGTTAGTGGTAGTCATGATGAACGTGGTAAACCGAATCTAAATATAAGCGTTAAAGGTGAAATGCAGCTTTGTTGTCAACGTTGTCTTGGCGAATTGCGGCACAAATTAGATCTTCAGTCATCTATTCTATTGGCTAAAGACGAGGCTGAGTTAGATCGAGCTGATCAAGATGATTCAATTGATGCTATTTTAGCAACATCTGATCTGGATGTCTTGGGCCTTATTGAAGATGAAATAATTCTAAGCTTGTCTATGTCATCACGACATCCAGAGGGTGTATGTGAAATAAACAAGATAGAAGGACAGAATAAAACAGAAAATCAGAAAAATCCATTTTCTGCATTAGAAGTTCTTAAGAAAACAAATTGATTTAAAGGAGTTGTTAAATGGCCGTTCAACAAAACAAAAAGTCTCCGTCGAGACGTGGTATGCGTCGTTCGCATGATTCTTTAACTAGCCCATCATTAGCCGTTGAGCCGAGTACAGGTGAGGTGCATTTACGTCATCATATTAGCCCAAATGGCTATTATCGTGGCAAAAAAGTGGTTCAAACTAAAAACGATTAAAAGATAGAGTTTACTGCTACTAGTCTTATATTTAGTATTAAGTTTTCTTCTGTTATAAGAGCAACAAAATTGGACATTACTGTAGCAATTGATTGTATGGGCGGTGACCACGGCCCACACGTTACTGTTCCATCAGCTGTTGATTATCTGAATCGTAATCCCGAAGTTAACATTGTTCTAGTCGGTATTTCTGATGCCATTGAAGCTGAGCTTGAGTCATTAAAAGTCAAGTTGGGGACAAGATTAAGATTACATGCGGCGACAGAAGTGGTTGGTATGGATGAACCGCCGGCATTGGCATTACGTGGCAAGAAAGATTCATCAATGCGTGTTGCTATCAATCTGGTTAAAAGTGGCGAAGCGCAAGCTTGCGTTAGCGCTGGCAATACAGGTGCATTACTGGCAACTTCCCGATTTGTTCTGAAAACCATTCCAGGTATTGATCGCCCAGCTCTCGCGGCAGCTTTGCCGACTATGAAGGGCCATACTTTTATATTGGATTTGGGAGCGAATATCGACTGTACGCCAGAGCATCTATTGCAATTTGGTGTTATGGGTGCTTCTCTGGTATCTTCTATTGAGAATAAAGTGTCGCCAAGTGTTGGTTTGCTTAATATTGGTGAAGAGGATATCAAAGGCAATGAGACCGTTAAGCAGGCGTCCGAGTTACTTCAAGCCAGCGGACTTAATTTTTACGGTAATATTGAAGGTGACGATATTTACAAAGGAACGACTGATATTGTTGTGTGCGATGGTTTTGTAGGTAATGTGACTTTGAAAACGTCTGAGGGCTTGGCGCAAATGTTAGCAACTTATCTTAGAGAGGAATTTGGACGGAATTTCTTGACTAAAATGGCTGGCGTGGTTGCAATGCCGGTTATTAAAGCATTTAAGAGCCGTGTGGATCATCGTCGATATAATGGTGCGAGCTTGCTCGGCTTGCGTGGCATTGTGGTTAAAAGTCACGGTTCAGCTGACAATTATGCATTTTGCTCTGCTATTAATCGTGCTGTTGATGAGGTGCGGGGTGGCATGTTGAGACGTATCAGCGAACAAGTTACAGAGTTATCGCACCATACGAAACATTCACAACAAGAATAAAAATGTATTCAAAAATTATTGGAACGGGCAGCTATCTGCCAGAAAAAGTGTACACTAATCATGATCTGGAAAAGATTGTCGATACTAGTGACGAATGGATACGTGCCAGAACGGGTATTACACAAAGACATATTGCCGATGAAAGTCAGGTGGCCAGTGATTTGGCGCTGCATGCCAGTAAAAATGCGATGGAAGCAGCTGGCGTCGGTAGTAAAGATATTGATTTGATTATTGTTGCTACGACAACGCCTGATATGGTTTTTCCCAGTACTGCATGTATTTTGCAGCAGAAGCTAGGGGTAGATAATTGCCCAGCATTTGATGTGCAAGCTGTGTGTAGTGGTTTTGTGTATGCGCTTGCAACTGCTGACATGTTCGTAACTTCGGGCAAGTGCCGTAATGCGATAGTGGTTGGTGCTGAGATTTATTCTAAGATTATTGATTGGAATGACCGTAGTACATGCGTTTTATTTGGCGATGGAGCAGGTGCTGTTGTACTTTCGCAAAGTGAACAACCCGGAATATTGTCTAGCCATTTGCATGCCAATGGGAACTATAGCAATGTTTTGTCGGTGCCAGGTAATATTGGCGGCGGAAAAGTGCAAGGTACACCTTACATTAGTATGGAAGGCAATACAGTCTTTAAGTTTGCTGTAAAAGTTTTAGAAGAAGTGGTTCATGAAGCGGTGGCTGAGAATGACTTGCAAACGACTGACATTGATTGGCTGATTCCTCATCAAGCGAATATTCGTATTATTAAATCAACTGCCAAGAAATTGGGTATCCCGATGGATAAAGTCGTCGTAGCGGTAGATAAGCATGGTAATACTTCAGCTGCATCGATTCCTTTGGCGTTGGATATGGCTGTTCGTGATGGACGCATTCATTCTGATCAATTAGTTTTATTGGAAGGTGTTGGTGGTGGATTTACATGGGGAGCGGTATTACTCCGCTGGTAAAGGAATAGGATGAAGTTTGCATTTGTATTTCCAGGTCAGGGTTCGCAATCGGTCGGCATGATGAATGGCTATGACGATTTGCCGATTGTGCGTGAAACGTTTGTAGAAGCCTCCGATGTTCTCAAGCAAGATTTCTGGTCGATGGTTAACGATGGCCCTGCTGAGGACTTGAATCTTACGGTCAATACTCAGCCATTAATGTTAATGGCAGGTGTTGCAGTTTACCGTGCATGGGAAAGTTTAGGTGGCGAACAGCCAAATTTCTTTGCTGGACATAGCCTTGGTGAGTATTCTGCTTTAGTTGCTTCGCAAGTGCTTACATTTTCGGATGCGCTATCTTTAGTGCGCTACCGTGCGCAAGTTATGCAAGAGGCTGTGCCTGAGGGTGTCGGTGGTATGGCCGCAATTCTCGGTTTAGGTGATGAGGCCATAAAATCGATCTGCCAAGAAGT
Organism: Nitrosomonas sp.; assembly: GCA_021774195.1. GTDB lineage: Bacteria > Pseudomonadota > Gammaproteobacteria > Burkholderiales > Nitrosomonadaceae > Nitrosomonas. Next base: position 15,920 of record JAJFJJ010000054.1, read on the forward strand.
AACTAGTAATCGTATTGACGAATCACTGGAGCCGGCAAACTTCAATTCGCCCGGTCAAGTTGTCATTGCTGGACATAGAGCAGCGGTGTTAGAGGGGATTGATCTAGCTAAAGCAAAAGGGGCTAAACGTGCCGTCATGCTGCCTATGAGCATTCCCTCACATTGCACATTAATGAAGTCGGCCGCAGAAAAGATGCATCAACAATTGGAGAATATTGAGTTGTGTTCTCCCGTTATTCCAATTATTCATAATGTTGATGTGCAAGCCCATCAAAACGCTGTTTCAATTAAAGATATTCTAGTTCGGCAGTTATATAATCCTGTGCGTTGGGTTGATACTATTCATGCATTTGTGGATGCAGATGTCGTGTCGATTGCTGAATGCGGGCCAGGAAAAATATTGGCCGGGCTTAATAAGCGTATCGACAGGAATTTGCAACACTTAGCGCTGGCTGATAGTGAGACTGTAAAGCAAGGTGTTGACGGTTTGAAATAATATGGCAAAAGGTGCTCTCACATATTGTTATTCACTGTCAAAAAGTAATATGAAGAGGTGATTTTGGAAAATAAAATAGCATTAGTAACTGGTGCAAGTCGTGGTATTGGGCAGGCCATTGCGCTTAAGTTGGGTCAGCAAGGCGCTATTGTCGTGGGCACCGCTACATCGTCTAATGGTGCTGAAGTGATTAGTCAGTACCTTGAGAAATCCGGAGTAAAAGGTACGGGCGTTGCATTAAACGTCAATAATGCCGATCAAATTAATGGTGTCATGCAAACGATACGGAATAAGTATGGTGAGGTCGGGATTTTAGTTAATAATGCAGGCGTTACTCGCGACAACTTACTGGTTCGTATGAAGGATGAAGAGTGGGATGAAATTATGGAGACTGATCTAAAATCAGTTTTTCGGTTGAGTCGCGCTGTCTTACGGCCCATGATGAAAGCGCGTGCTGGACGAATTATAAATATTTCCTCAGTTGTTGGCTCAATTGGGAATGTCGGTCAAACAAATTATTCTGCAGCGAAAGCAGGAATTTTTGGTTTTAGTAAATCTTTGGCACGAGAAGTTGGCAGCCGGAATATTACCGTTAACTGTATAGCGCCAGGTTTTATTGATACTGATATGACTCGTGCGCTGAGCGAGGACATCCAGCAAAACTTGATTCAACATGTGCCGCTAGGTCGATTAGGTCGTTCAGAGGAAGTGGCTGCTGCGGTTGCCTTCCTTGCGTCATCAGTGGCAGGATATATAACCGGTACGACATTGCATGTTAACGGCGGGATGTATATGGATTAAGATTTATGGTGTTTCGGTCGTTTCTTTGCGGTTTGAGAGAGTCGTCTCTTTTATTGCCGATAAAACTAGAATAAGTCGAATATCCCATAATTCAATTCTATTCGTGACTTTTAGTGATGTTTCAGTTTTTATAGCATTGAAAGTTTGTTAAAATAACAACGTTTTTCTTACCTGAGAAGGAAGTACTAGATGGAAAATATAGAGCAGCGCATTAAAAAGATCGTGGCTGAGCAGCTTGGGGTTAATGAAGCTGAAGTCAAGAATGAGTCATCATTTGTCAATGATCTCGGAGCAGACTCACTGGATACTGTTGAGTTAGTTATGGCTTTGGAAGAAGAGTTTGAATGCGAGATTCCTGATGAGCAAGCTGAAAAAATAAATACTGTTCAAGAAGCAATTAATTACGTTGATGCGAATGCAAGCTCAAGTTAATTTTCTAATTTTCAAGTATCTATATCGGAGTTGATTTGTCCAAACGTAGGGTTGTCATAACTGGGCTGGGGATTATCTCACCCGTTGGTAGTACTGTGCCGCGTGCATGGGAGAACATCGTTTCAGGGAAATCTGGTATTACAAAGATTTCCCGTTTTGATGCGTCTGCTTTTAGTTCACAAATTGCTGGTGAAGTTAATGATTTTAATGTTGCTGACTATCTTTCTGTAAAAGAAGCAAGGCGCATGGATACCTTTATTCATTACGGTATGGCCGCAGGAATACAGGCAATTAAAGATGCAGGTATTGAGGAGGCAAGCAATTTTGAAGCTGAACGTATTGGTGTGAATATTGGTTCAGGTATCGGCGGTTTGCCCATGATTGAGAATACTGATGCGGCTTATCACAAAGGCGGCCCACGAAAAATATCTCCATTCTTTATACCCAGTACAATTATTAATATGATAGCTGGCAATTTGTCTATTATGTATGGTTATAAAGGGCCTAATATCGCCATTGTCACTGCTTGTACAACGGCGACACATAGTATTGGGAATTCTGCTCGTATGATTGAATATGGTGATGCAGATGTCATGGTAGCTGGTGGTGCGGAATCAAGTGTGACGCCATTGGCCATCGGTGGGTTTGCCTCAGCAAAGGCGTTGTCAGTCAGTAATGATGACCCCGCTACGGCGAGTCGACCATGGGATCTTGCTCGTGATGGATTTGTGTTGGGTGAGGGTGCTGGCGTCATGGTGCTTGAAGAGCTGGAGCATGCTAAGCGACGTGGCGCTAAGATCTATGCGGAGTTGGCAGGGTTTGGCATGAGTGCAGATGCTTATCATATGACAGCGCCTTGTGATGATGGTGAAGGTGCGGCGCGTTGTATGACTAACGCGCTGAACAATGCAAAAATTGATCCTGCTGAAATTAGTTACGTTAATGCGCATGGCACATCAACGCCATTAGGTGATATTGCGGAAACAGTTGCTGTTAAACGTTGTTTTGGTGATCATGCTAGTAAGCTGGCTGTTGGTTCAACGAAATCAATGACAGGACACTTGCTTGGTGCTGCTGGCGGTATAGAAGCAATTTTCTCCGCGCTAGCGGTGCATCACCAGATTGCCCCGCCAACAATAAACCTTGTCGATCAAGATCCGCAATGTGATTTGGACTATATTCCAAATACAGCAAGAGATATGAAAATTGATGCTGCTTTGTCTAATTCCTTCGGATTTGGGGGAACAAACGGGACGCTCGTTTTTCGTAAACTGTAATTGATAAAACGCGCAGGCGCATGCGTACGCTAAAACGTCTCATTTTCTATATTCTTATGATGGCCGTCCTTTTTGCTGGGTGGCTTTATCTTCATGTTCATTCCGATGTTTCTCTTCCAGAGATCCCGTACGAATTCACAATTGAATCGGGCAGTAATTTAAAACAAGTTAGTCAGCAACTTGCTGATGCCGGTGTGCTTGTTCATCCTTGGTCTTTGATAATGTTGTCCCGCTATATGGGTAATGAATCTGCAATTAAAGCGGGTGACTACAAACTAACAGGGGACATCTCTCAAGTTGCATTATTGGAATACCTAATTAAGGGTGATGTTAGTCAAACGGAAGTCAAGTTTCTTGAAGGCTGGACATTTGCGCAAATTAGAAACATTCTAAATCAGCATCCTGACATTCAAAATAATACAAGTGATTTGAGTGAACAAGAAATTCTGCAGTTAATTGGTGCTGAAGAAACTGCTGCTGAAGGGTTGTTTTTTCCAGATACCTATTATTTTGTGAAGGGGGGTAGTGATGTAGAGATCCTGCGGCGTGCTTACCTAACCATGCAGGCACATTTACATTCGACTTGGGATGCTCGTCAGGAGTCACTCCCGATAGACACGCCTTATGATGCATTGATTCTTGCTTCTATCATTGAGAAAGAAACCGGTTTGGAGAGTGATCGTGCTGAGATAGCTGGCGTTTTTATTAATCGATTACGCATTGGTATGCGTTTGCAAACGGACCCCACCATTATCTATGGGATGGGAGATAGGTTTGATGGTAATCTGCGAAAAAAAGATTTACAAACTGACCAAGCTTATAATACGTATACACGGGCCGGCTTGCCGCCTACTCCGATAGCTATGCCTGGTTTGTCCTCTATTCAGGCGGCATTGAATCCAGCAGAAACAAAAGCGATCTATTTTGTTGCTAAAGGCAATGGAGAATCTCAATTTTCTACCAACCTAGCAGATCATAATCGTGCAGTTAACAAATATCAAAGACAACAAAAATAATGAAAATAAGTTTCCAAGAATGGACTTCAGTTGAGGTTTGTGGTTCTGCATGACGCAATTTTCAATTGTGGTTCCCACGCTGAACGAATCTGAAAATATTGATTTATTGCTTACCCAGCTTTCCGCGCTTAAAGAAACATCCGGTAATTTTGAAATTATTTTTGTAGATGATGGTTCCAATGATGGTACACCGGAAAAAATTCGTGCTTGGCAAAGTCGTGAGAATATAAAACTGATTGAAAGGCGGGAATCGCCGGATTTGACAGCTTCAATACTAGCTGGTGCGATTGCTGCGAACAGTGAGGTGATTGTAGTAATGGATGCCGATTTGAGTCATCCGCCGGGACAATTGCTGAGTGTCGTCTCTCCTGTATTGGGTGGGCGATATGATGTTTCAATAGGTAGTCGTTATGTTGCTGGTGGCAGCACAGAGAATTGGCCTTTGCACCGACGATTGCTATCTCGTGCAGGCGGTTTGTTTGCTCGACCACTCTGTGATGTGAATGATGCGACGTCCGGTTTCTTCGCATTTCGCCGTGAATTGGCTAAAACGGTTTCCAGTAGTGCGCATGGCTATAAAATTCTACTGGAATTATTAATGGCTAACCAAGGGAAACTTCGTGTTACAGAAGTGCCGATCTGTTTTCGTGACCGTGCGCATGGTTTGTCAAAACTTTCCTTTACACACCAAAAGGCATATTTGCAACGTTTAATGACGTTAGCGGGCGGTACGGTTTCGCTTAGTACGGCTGGCCGGTTTGCATTAGTTGGTTTGTTGGGTGTATTGATTGATGCGTTGGTTTTTCAATGGATGATTAGCCGGGGTGCGGGTCTTGCTCTGGCACATTTCATCAGTTTTTTTGTTGCAGCGACGGCTAATTATTCATTAAATTCTAAATGGGCGTTTCGTGCGCATCATGCCGGTCACCTACAATGGCACCAGTTCGGACGATTTCTGATGGTTGGTGCTTTTGCATTGTTGCTGCGTGGTGGGGTTTTAGCGTTGTTGGTTTATGTCTGGCATGTTCCTCCATTAATCGCTATTTTTCCGGCAATTGTAACCACGGCAGTCGTGAATTATTTGGGTTCTGCTTTTTATGTTTTTCCCACTGACAAGTGTCGCCCTTCAAGTGAGACAGGCTGGCGGATAGCTGCAATTGGCGTTGTGATGTTTGTTTTGCTACTTCGCCTGGTTTATTCTGGTCTTGCGCAACTTATACCAGACGAAGCTTATTACTGGCAATATGCTCAGCATTTGGATTTGAGTTTTTATGATCACCCGCCAATGGTTGCTTGGTTGATTTGGCTGGGTACGGCTGCTCTTGGGGACAATGAGTTTGGTGTGCGAATTGGCGCGTTATTTTGTGGTCTGGTTGCCATGATTTATCTGTATGCGTTTGCACAAAATTTGTATGATAAATCCAGTGCGATGCGTGCGGTATTGTTGTTCTCGGTTCTTCCGTTGGGCTTTGCTTCGGGTTTGTTAATGACGCCTGATGCACCATTGGTTGCTGCTTGGGTTGCTACGCTGTATTACATGGAGCGTGCATTGGTTGCCGATCAGCGCTCAGCTTGGTTAGGCATGGGGATTGCTTTCGGTCTGGGGTTGCTGTCTAAATATACACTTGGTTTATTGGGAATTGCTGCGCTGGTGTTCGTCATTGTTGACCCAACAGCGCGGCGCTGGATGAGGCGGCCTCATCCGTATTTGGCGGCTTTGTTAGCATTGTTGTTATTTTCGCCAGTTATTATCTGGAATATGCAAAATGATTGGGCGTCATTTGCTTTTCAGTCGACACGCTTGCTTGCGGATGGGTACGAGTTTGCGGTGCATAATCTAATTGTGCACATTATTATTCTGTTGACCCCGGTTGGTTTTTTAGCCGCAGCGCTGGCTTTGTTTTCTGTTGATGACCAGGGTGTCGAGTTATTTCAGCGTCGGCGCAAGGTTTTTGTGCAGGTATTCACCGGTGTGCCATTATTGGTATTTTTTACGCTAAGTACATTTGATCTGCCGAAGTTTCATTGGACTGGGCCTGTCTGGTTGGCTATTTTGCCGACCGTTGCATGGATGATCGGTCAGGACCGGTTGATCAATATGGCTAAGTGGGTGCACACATATTGGCGGGCAACTATTGTTGCTTGCATGTTTTGTTATGCTTTTGTGCTGCATTATGTCGTATTGGGCATTCCAGGTCTTTCCTACCATTTATTTACTGAGCATTATTTTTGGCGTGAAACCACGCAAGAAATTGAGAAAGTTGCGGAGGATGTTAGGCGGGAGTTTGGTCAGGAGCCGATTGTTGTCGGTATGAGTAAATGGTCAATAGCCAGCGCACTTTATTTTTATAATCACCAGAATAAGAATCTTGATGTTCGATCACGTAATCTGTTTGGTGATAGTGGCGCGATGTATGATTATTGGTTGCCATCGCAGCAACGAACTGACCGACCTATCATTCAAGTTGGTATGCACGCGATAAAATTGGATCAAATCCGTGAAGGAGATCCGGTTAAGCATATGTTGAAAAACCCGGGTGAAATTGAATATCGTGTGATTAAACGATACGGTACATCGGTGCGTCGAGTTTATTATCGTGTTTCTCAAGGGTATGATGGGGTGATGCCAGCTGCGCGGTAATATCGTCGTTTTTAAGTCTCTTGCTAATATTCGACTGGTAGAGGGTCCAGACTGCGCCACAGATACCAAGTGGCTACTGATCGCCAAGGGCGCCAAGGCTCAGCCAATTCACGCATTTCTTTTCTATTGATGGGTTGATTGTTGTTGTAATGTTGGCTTATGGCGCGTTGCAAGCCAATGTCATCCAGTGGTAATACATCTGGCCGCATGATATGGAAAATCAAGAACATTTCCGCAGTCCACCGCCCAATGCCTCTTACTTGTGTGAGTTGAGTAATTATTGTTTCGTCATCGATTTCTTTCCAATTGGTCTCATTTAAATTCCCGTTTTCGAAGTGTTGTGCTAAGTCCTGTAGGTAGGCTATTTTTCTGTAAGACAAACCGCAAAGGCGTAATGTGCTTTGCTCGGTGATCAGAAAGTGTTGTGGTGATGCATTGGGTATGACGGTTAATATTCTTTGCCAGATATTTTCTGCTGCTTTAACGGAGATTTGCTGACCGACAATTGATCTGGCAAGTGTAATAAACGCGTCACCGCGTGAATTGAGAGCGGAGTCGTCAAGTTGCTGAATAATCTTTCTCATCGTGCTATCGCACAAATTCAATTCATTGGTAGCTTGTTTCCAATATTCTGGCTTCATTTTTTAAATGCCTTCAAGGCGGTAATGGTTGTTCTGGCGCTCCGTCAAAATCAGGTAGGCGGAATATGAGATTAATTAGTGGGGAAATAATTGTTTTTCATGTGGCTTGTGTTTCATTCTTAATAAATCACCTTTAAATATTATCCTATCTATCTTATTTATTGGTTTATTTTTCTTTTGATCTTCTGTTTTGATCGTATTTAAGTCTTTGTCCTATAAATAAAAGTGGTGTTTCCCCCACTTGACGAATCGATTTTTTTTAATTACAGTGGGAATATGTGGTGGAAAGTGGTCAAAAGTGGGGTTGAGTGGGATAACTAATAATATCCTGCATTAAAGGAGGCGGAATGTTTCGTGGTGTCACGCAACTTAGTCTGGATGCGAAGGGTAGGCTTGCCATACCGGCAAAATACCGTAGCGAACTGCTGTCTTCATGCGAGGGGCGCTTGATCATCACATTGGATCCTTCAAAATGTTTGTTAGTCTATCCTCAGTCGGCCTGGGAGCCAATAGAAAATAGTCTTAGTAGTTTATCTGGTTTTAATCCAAAAATTCGAAAATTGCAGCGTTTATTAATTGGTAATGCCAATGATGTTGAGATGGACAATGCCGGACGTGTTTTAGTGGCACCATCGCTGCGCAAAGTTGCAGGGCTGACTAAAGAAGTTGTATTGGTTGGTCAGGGAGAGAAATTCGAATTATGGGATGAAGTGCAATGGAATGAGCAAATTGAAGAGCCGTTTGATTTTCAGGGTGATGATATCCCACCTGAACTTAATGGGTTCTCACTTTAATAATTTGGTGATGGTACGTTGCATACAACAGTTTTATTGCGCGAAGCAGTAGATGCGCTGGCTATCAAGCCGCAAGGCGTCTATGTGGATGGAACATTTGGTCGAGGTGGTCATAGTCGCTTGATCCTTTCAAAGTTGGGCGAAAAAGGTCGTTTGATTGCGTTTGATAAGGATTTGGCTGCGATTGAGATAGGGCATGCTATTGATGATAGGCGGTTTTATATTCAGCATGGCGGCTTTTCTGAAATGCGACAGGTTCTACAAGGGATGGAAGTCAGTCATGTGGATGGGGTGCTGTTGGATTTGGGGGTATCTTCTCCGCAATTAGAAGAAGCCGGACGAGGTTTTAGTTTTCGTTTCGATGGGCCTCTTGATATGCGGATGGATACGACTCAAGGTCAGACTGCTGCGGAATGGATTGCTTCAGTCGAAGAGAAACTACTAGAAAAGGTTATAAAAGATTATGGCGAGGAACGGTTTGCTAGGCAGATTGCAAGAGCGATTGTTGTGGCAAGAACGAGGCAACCTATTGTTACCACATTACAACTTGCCGAAGTTGTTGCCAAGGTCATACGTACGCGTCAGCGCCAACGGGAAGGTAAGCAGAATCCGGCGACGCGCACTTTTCAGGCGATCAGGATATATCTCAATCAGGAGCTTGAGGAGTTGTCGTTAGTTTTGCCGCAATGTGTGGAATTATTAAATCCGGGTGGAAGGTTGGTAGTAATTAGCTTTCATTCGTTGGAAGATCGAATCGTAAAACGTTTTATGCGGGAGGCAGCAGACTCGGATAAGTTGCCGCGTGGCGTGCCCTTAAGGGATAAGGAAGTTCAGCGGTTAAATAACCAAAAATTAAAATTAATTGGTAAGGCAAAACGTTCTGATGAAGAGGAAGTGGCTGAAAATACACGTGCTAGAAGCGCAATAATGCGTATTGCAGAACGCGTCTCGTTATAGAGGTAGGTTGGATGTTCAAATGGAACATTTTGTTGGTTTTTGTGTTAGTTGCTTGTGCCTTGGGTGTTGTGGCCTCTCAGAACAAGGCGCGCAAAATTTTTCTCGCCTTAGAGAATGAGAAGAAAATTGCGCAGCGAATAGAAGTTGAGTGGGGCAGGCTTCAGCTTGAACAAAGCACGTTGGTGATGCGTGAGCGTATAGAAAGCAAGGCGACCGAAGAATTAGGTATGAGGGTGCCAAGTGCTACGCAAGTACAAATAATTTCAGCGAAAAAAATTAATGATTTGCCGAATATGGATGGAATGCTCAAACCATGATAGTTAGTCAAACAGCTCAAGTGAAACTGTTAAAATGGCGTTCTTTTTTGCTATTTGGGTTGTTGGTGTTTGGTTTGTTAGGTTTGGCTTGGAGAGCGTTGTATTTGCAAGTGATTCAAAAGGATTTTTTTCAGCAGAAAGGCGCGTCTCGTTATAGTCGGGTTGTTGAGATAGGTGTTAGCCGTGGCATGATCACGGATCGTCATGGCGAAGTATTGGCGATTAGTTCGCCAGTGGCATCGGTGGTTGCCGATCCGCAACGGGTGGAAATTACCGATGAACAATTGAAAAAGCTCTCTAGTTTGTTAGGGATGGATGCTCAAAAAGTTGGAGGCCGTTTAGGCAGAGAGAACAGTCGATTTGTTTATTTGAAACGCCAAGTAATACCTAGTGTTACGGAAAAAATCGTTGATTTAAATGTTCCTGGTATATTTCTGGAGAGCGAATCCAAACGGTATTATCCAGAGCGTGATATTGCAGCGCATGTATTGGGTTTTACCGATTTTAAAGATAATGGCCAGGAAGGTGTCGAACGGGGTTGGGAAAGTACGCTAGCTGGAGAGCTTGGTAGTCGTCGTGTTATTAAGGATAACAAAGGACGGATTATTGAAGATGTTGAAAATATCCGTATGCCGAAACAGGGGCAAGATATTGTCTTGTCTCTGGACAGAAGAATTCAATATCTTGCGCATCGTGAATTAAAACGGGCTTTTGAAGTACATCAAGCGGCATCTGGCAGTATAGTCGTCTTAGATGCGCAAACTGGTGAGGTTTTGGCGCTTACTAATTTGCCCGCCTATAATCCAAATAGACGTTCCACCATTAGTGATGAAAGGATACGCAATCGTGCCTTGGTTGATGTTTATGAGCCTGGTTCGACATTAAAGCCGTTTTCTGTGGCAATTGCCATTGAAACCGGGCTTGTCAGTCCGGATACCGTTTTGCAGACCGCACCCGGTACTTTCAAAATAGGTCGTTCCATCATTCGTGATGTGAGTGATAAAGGAGACTTAACCGTTGCTGAAGTGATACAGACCTCCAGCAATGTCGGTACCGCAAAGATTGCTTTATCATTACCGCCGCAAACTTTATGGGAAATGTTGAATCGATCCGGTTTCGGAGTTTCTACCGGGTCGGGCTTTCCAGGTGAAGCCAATGGACGGTTGCGTCCGTATAATACTTGGCGACCAATAGAGCAAGCGACATTGTCATATGGTCATGGCATGTCAGTTAGTTTGATGCAATTGGCACGTGCTTACACATTGTTTACTACTGGTGGGCAATTGATGCCGGTATCCCTGATCAAGCAAGATATGTCAGTGATGGGGCAACAAGTCATTTCTCGTGAGACGGCATTAGCGGTTAGTAATATGCTGGAGCTGGTCACCCAGCCAGGTGGAACGGCGCCATTGGCTCAGATTAATGGCTACCGTGTGGCTGGTAAAACAGGGACGGCACATAAGTTGATTGACGGCCAATATGCTAAAAATATTTATACCTCATCATTTGTCGGTTACGCACCGGCGTCCAATCCTCGTTTAATTATTGCAGTTGTACTGGATGAGCCTTCCGCGGGTCAATATTTTGGCGGCGTGGTAGCCGCGCCTGTTTTCAGCCATGTGATGGCAGGTGCTTTGCGCATTTTAAATGCGCCCCATGATGCGCCTGCAAACAATGTTGTTTTGTTCCAGGCAGAGCAAGAAATGGATGGCGAGGTAGGAGGTTGAATATGAGGGCTAACACAAATAATTCATTTGATTTTGAAGTGTTGGACCAATTGGGGGTTCCTATAAAACGCCTAGTGGTGGATAGCCGAATGATCAAACAGGGTGATACCTTTATGGCTTATGCTGGCGAGCATCATGATGCGCGTGAATATATTCCTCAAGCAATTGCTGCAGGAGCGAATGCGGTGTTATGGGATTCACGCAATTTCTTATGGGATCCCTCATGGCAGTTACCTGCTTTACCCATCGAGAACCTAAGAGAAAAATCTGGATTAATAGCTAGTCATGTCTATGGTCATCCTTCGAAGAAAATGCAGATGATCGGTATTACCGGAACGAATGGTAAGACCTCTTGTAGTCATTGGTATTTGCAGGCAATGCGGTTTTTGGGTAAAAAAACAGCAATAATTGGAACCATAGGCAATGGTTTTGAAGATGTACTTGAACCAACAGTTAATACCACGCCTGATGCGGTCAAGATACAGCAGTTGTTAGCGAGTTATGTTCATGAAGGTTCTGAAAATGTTGTGATGGAAGTGTCATCACATGGCATTCAACAAGGGCGTGTTGCAGGAGTCGATTTCTCAGTGGCCGTGTTGACGAATTTGTCACGTGATCATCTAGATTATCACAAAGACATGGATAGTTATGCCGCGACTAAAGCGCAATTGTTTTTGCAACCAGGTCTGAAATATGCAGTACTCAATCTGGATGATGCTTTAGGTGTCAGTTTATCAAGGCAACTTGCTAGTGAATCAGTTCAAGTGATTGGCTATGGTTTCAAGAAGCAGCATAAATTTCTTTCAGCGCAATGCAAAACACTCATTGGTTCGAATTTAAAAGTCGGCATTGCTGGTCTGGAATTTGATATTGAATATGAAGGGGATAAAGAAAAACTAAAAACAGGTTTGATCGGACGATTTAATGCGGCAAATCTATTGGCTGTTATCGCTACTTTATTGGCCAGTGGTGTCAACTTTTTAGATGCTGTGCGTTCGCTGCAACATGTGCGTCCCATTCCAGGCCGTATGGAAATATTTGGCGGTATTAACCAGCCACTAGTGATTGTTGATTATGCGCATACACCTGATGCATTAAAAGAGGTGCTTGTGACGTTACGAGAAATTCTTGGTGAGACTGGGCCGAGTAGCGATACAGAAAAACGCAAAGCACGGTTGTTTTGTGTGGTTGGTTGTGGTGGCGAACGTGATAAAGGGAAAAGACCTTTAATTGGCGAAATCGCCACACACTATGCCGATGAGGTGATATTTACTAGTGATAATCCTCGTAATGAAAGTCCCGCTGAGATTATTAAAGACATGATCGCAGGCGCGGCGGAAAAGAACTATCAGATTCAAGAAAACAGGGCATTAGCGATATATCAGACTATTTATGGTGCTCGTCAAGGTAGTGTTGTGTTACTGGCTGGTAAAGGCCATGAGTGCTATCAGGAAATTGATGGAGAAAAAATACCTTTTAGTGATGCCGAGACAGTGCGGCATGTTTTGCATGAATTAGCCTATAAAGCGCAGGGGCAAATATGATGACGGTGCAGGAGGTAGCACAGGCATTGCAGGTTGATTGGCACGGTAAAAATATACTTTTTGACGGAGTAAGTACGGACACCCGCACGCTGAAGCATGGAAACTTGTTTGTTGCTTTGTCAGGAGAACGATTTGATGGTGACGAGTTTGTTAATGAGGCAAAGCAAAAAGGCGCAGTTGCGGCAATGATTGGGAAAGCAGCTGTTCTCAAGTCTGTGCCAACCGACTTTCCTTTGTTGCGGGTTGAAGATGCACGTTTGGGGCTAGGGCAGTTGGCTGCTTACTGGCGAATGCGTTTCAAGATGCCAGTGATTGGCGTGACGGGCAGCAATGGCAAAACCACTGTTAAAGAAATGATTGCGGCTATATTGCGTCAAGTGACAGTGCACCATGCAGTTGAACAAGATAACGGTGTGTTGGCAACTGAAGGTAACTTGAACAATGATATTGGCGTGCCGCAAATGTTGCTTCGTATGCGTGAAAAACATCAGTATGCGGTGATTGAAATGGGCATGAATCATGTGGGTGAGATTTCATACCTGACTAAGATGACTAGACCGGATGTGGTGGTGATCACTAATGCCGGTGCAGCACATATTGAGGGTTTAGGATCAGTTGAAACTGTTGCACAAGCAAAAGGCGAGATTTTTAAAGGGCTAAATCAGCAGGGCACAGCGGTGATTAATGCGGATGATGATTATGCACCATTATGGCGAAATCTGGCTGGAGAAAGACGGGTGATTGATTTTGGTTTGAATGCCGATGCCCAAGTTAGTGCGGAGTTCTCTACTCGTGTGGTTGATGGCAGCATTGTTTTGAGATTGCCCGGTGGAAGCGAAAAAGTACATTTGCAAACTTATGGAATACATAACATTAAAAATGCAATAGCAGCGGCAGCAGTGGCTGTTGCACTGGATGTTGACAAGAAAAAGATAGCTATTGGTTTGGAAACCTTCAAAGGCGTTCCTGGACGAATGCAAAAGAAGCAGGGGCTCCATAATGCGACATTAATCGATGATACCTATAACGCAAACCCAGAGTCGGTACGAGCTGCGTTGGCTTTTCTAGCAACGATTGAAGGTAAGAAAATCTTGGTGCTTGGAGATATGGGAGAACTGGGTGAATCAGCCGTTGATTTGCATCGAGATATTGGTAAAGAAGCAAAGCTTAGTGGATTGGAACAATTATTGGCATTGGGGGAATTAAGTGCGCATACCGTAGAGGGTTTTGGTCACGGTGGGCGTCATTTTGACACGATTGATGAATTGCTGGATGCCGTTAATCAGTTACTGACGTCTGATGTCACTTTGTTAGTTAAGGGTTCCCGTTTCATGCAAATGGAACGGGTAATTAAGCAGTTTGAAGTTCATGCTGAATAATAACCATCTAAAGGATAAATGGATACTAGAGGTGAAAGCAATGCGGAAAATTAAATTAGGCACGTTGGACAGTTTATGCTGCTAATGCTTTCTCAGTGGCTGGCTGAAGACATCCGCGCTTTTAATGTGTTTAGCTACATAACATTGCGCACTATGTTGGCTGCGTTAACGGCTTTGGCTATTTCATTTGTGATTGGTCCGGTCATGATTCGGAAATTGACCGCATACAAGATTGGTCAGTCGGTACGTGATGATGGTCCACAAACACATTTGATTAAAGCTGGAACACCCACTATGGGTGGTGCATTGATATTAGTTTCAATTATATTTACGACGTTGCTTTGGGCTGATCTGAATAATCATTATGTTTGGGTGGTGTTATTAACGACATTGGGTTTTGGCGTGATTGGTTGGGTGGACGATTACCGGAAGGTGGTTTATCAAAATCCGAAAGGTTTATCGGCGGGCACCAAAATTTTTTGGCAATCATTGATCGCGATTGCGGTTGCAGTTTATCTAGTAGGTGCAGCCGAACTACCTGCTCATACCGATATGATCGTTCCATTTTTTAAGGAAGTGGCTATTCCATTAGGTACGCTCGGGTTTGTTGTTTTAACTTATCTTGTCATTGTGGGTACCAGTAATGCAGTGAATCTGACAGATGGACTGGATGGACTGGCGATTATGCCGACTGTTATGGTTGGCGGTGCACTGGCAATTTTCGCTTATTTGTCGGGTCATGTGGTGTTCGCTAATTATCTGGGTATTCCTTATATCCCAGATGCTGGTGAGCTTTCAGTGTTTTGTGGTGCGTTAACCGGTGCGGGTCTTGCATTTTTGTGGTTTAACACTTATCCAGCTGAAGTATTTATGGGTGATGTCGGCGCTTTAGCGCTGGGAGCTGCGTTGGGTATTATTGCTGTGATTGTACGTCAGGAAATTGTTTTGGTCATAATGGGTGGAGTCTTTGTTATAGAAGCTTTATCGGTGATGCTGCAAGTGGCTTCTTACAAATTACGCGGCAAACGTGTTTTTCGTATGGCGCCGCTACATCATCATTTTGAGTTAAAGGGCTGGCAAGAAAATCAGGTGGTTGTGAGATTCTGGATTATTACCATTATATTGGTGTTGATCGGCTTATCGACACTGAAATTACGATGAACTTACAGGGTAAAACGGTATTGGTACTCGGTATGGGGGAAACTGGATTGTCACTGGTGAAATGGTTGTCACGTATGGGTGCAAATTTACGTGTGGCTGACAGTCGCATGAACCCACCTAATTGGGAAGCTTTGGCCAAGATGTTTCCTGGTGTACCAGCATTTAAGGGACAGTTTGAAACAGAAATGTTTGATGATGTGGAGATGATTGCGGTGAGTCCAGGAGTGCCATTAGTGGAGCCGTGTATACAACAGGCTCGGGAGCGTGGGATTCCGATAGTCGGTGATATTGCATTATTTGTTTCGATGTTAGATGACAATAATCAGCCGAAACCTAAGATTGTGGCAATTACCGGTTCAAATGGTAAAACAACCGTGACCGCTATGGTTGGTGCGATGTTAAAGAAAGCTGGCTGGGATGTAGAGGTGGCTGGGAATATTGGACCGGCAGTATTGGATGTATGGATGCAGCGATTTGATGCGGGAAAGTTGCCGCAGGTATGGGTGTTGGAGGTTTCAAGTTTCCAACTTGAAACAACTCAGTGCCTTAATGCGGATGCAGCTACGATTTTGAATATCAGTGAGGATCATTTGGATCGTTATGCAAGCATTTGTGACTATGCATCTGCTAAAGCAGGCGTTTTTTCCTGTGATCAGGTGAAAAGCGGTGTGCAGGTGTTAAATCGGGATGATTCAGCAGTTTCTGCCATGGCGATAGCAAGTCGTAAATGTGTCACTTTTGGTTTGGGTGAACCGGATACAGAGAGCAATTTTGGTCTATCTAATGATGGTTATGATGTGTGGCTAATGGAAGGTAGTGCACAACTAATAAAAACTAGCGAATTGATTGTGAATGGGTTTCATAATGCGCTAAATGCATTGGCTGCAGTGGCTTTGTGTCGCGCTTTAGGGGCGCCAATTGACCCGTTGGTGAGTGCTTTAAGGGAATTTCGAGGGCTTCCGCACAGAATGGAAAAAGTTGCCGTATTTGATGGCATTACTTTTATTGATGATTCCAAAAGCACAAATGTCGGTGCAACATTGGCTGCGTTAAAAGGTATGGGGCAAAAAGTGATCTTGATTGCTGGAGGTGATGGCAAGGGGCAAGATTTTACGGTTCTAAAATCGGCAGTTTCCGATTATGCACGTGCTGTTGTATTGATTGGGCGTGATGCTGACAAAATTAATGTCGCGTTGGAAGGTGGTGGAATCCCCGTTTATTTAGCGGTGACCATGGAAGAAGCCATGCAGAAAAGTTTTTTGCTAGCTCAGGCAGGTGATGTCGTGTTGTTATCTCCGGCATGCGCCAGTTTTGATATGTTTCGTGATTATATCCATCGTGCAGAAGTGTTTGTGGAGGCTGTGAAGGATATAGAAACAAAGTTTTTTAATTTTGGACGGAAAGAACACTAAGTCATGATTGTTTTAGCAAACAGACAAAATAAAAAAATATTCGCCGATTTTGATCAGGCGTTGATTTGGTCTGTCACGCTATTATTGTGTTTAGGTCTAGTGATGGTTTATTCCGCATCAATTGTGATTGCTGAAGCGCAATTTGGAGAAAATCGTTCCAATCATTATTTAATTCGACATAGTCTTTATCTTAGTGTGGGGCTGTTGTTTGGTTTTGTCGCTTTTCAGGTACCGCTAGTGATATGGCAGAAATATGCGACTTATCCAGTCTTATTTGTTGGGTTGTTGTTGGTGCTGGTACTAGTGCCGGCCATTGGCATTGAAGTCAATGGGAGTCGACGTTGGTTGTCACTATATGTGGTTAATTTGCAGCCTTCGGAATTCATGAAACTGTTTATGGTTATTTATGCCGCCGACTACGCCATACGACGATCTGCTGATGTAGACAGTTTTTTCAAAGGCTTCTTGCCCATGCTGGTGGTGATCTCGGTGGTTGGTGTCTTGCTACTTTTGGAGCCGGATTTTGGCGCTTTTGTGGTTGTAACAGTGCTAGCGCTGTGTATTTTATTTTTGGGTGGTTTTAGCCTAAAAATTTTTGCTGGTTTGATCGTGTCAATGGGGTTCGGGTTGTATGCATTGATCCTTAGTTCACCTTATCGTTTAGATCGGATTGTTGCTTTTATGGATCCATGGGCAGATCCATTTGGAAAGGGATATCAGCTCAGTCATGCATTAATTGCATTTGGTCGTGGTGAATGGCTAGGTGTTGGTCTAGGCAGCAGTGTGGAAAAACAATTCTACCTGCCTGAGGCACACACCGATTTTCTGTTGGCAGTGCTTGCTGAAGAGCTTGGTTTTGTCGGTGTGGTGGTGGTCATCATGCTGTTTGTTTGGTTGGTCTATCGCGCGTTTGTGATTGGTCGACGAGCAGCAAAGCTGGAGTGTCATTTTGCTGCGTTAGTGGCACAGGGAATCGGAATATGGATTGGGGTGCAGGCGTTGATCAATATGGGTGTCAACATGGGAGTATTGCCCACTAAAGGGTTGACGCTTCCTTTGATGAGTTTTGGTGGTAGCAGTATTGTCGCTAACTGCATAGCGCTTGCGATCTTAATACGTGTGGATTGGGAAAATCGTCAGCGGCTACGAGGTAAATTGGTATGAGATGTGCGATAGCTTCCGGTAGAAAGATGGGGATCGTTTGATGAGGAAAACGATTTTAATCATGGCGGGTGGTACTGGTGGACATGTGTTCCCAGGGCTTGCGGTCGCTGATTATCTGAGAGATCTAGGGTGGCGCGTGGTGTGGTTAGGCACCCGCGCAGGGATGGAGCAAAAGATAGTGCCCAAACGGGGTTATGACATTGAGCTGATCGATTTTTCTGGGCTGCGAGGTAAACGAGCAATGATTTGGTTAACACTGCCTTTTCGGTTAATACGGGCATTTATGCAAAGTGCCCGGGTTATACGCCGGATAAAGCCGGACGTTGTTTTGGGGATGGGTGGTTTTCCAGCTTTTCCGGGTGGCATGATGGCGTCATTGCTTAATAAACCATTAATTATTCATGAACAGAACTCAATACTGGGTTTGACGAATAAAGTATTGGCCAAAGTGGCAGATAAGGTTTTTCTAGGTTTTCCAAAAGCCATGCAAGTTGACGATAATAAAGTGTTTTTCTCAGGCAATCCAGTGCGTAAAGAGATTGCAGAAATTGATGCGCCTGAAGAAAGATATGCAGGACGGGATCAACAATTTCGGTTGTTGGTTGTGGGGGGAAGTCTAGGCGCGCAAGTATTAAATACGATGGTGCCGCAAGCCATGCAACTCATGTCGGAGCAAGAACGCCCTTATGTCATACATCAGGCTGGTGCACACCATTTGGCTGTTTTGAAAAAAAATTATGCTGAATTGGGAGTGGTTGGTGAACAAATTGCGTTTATTGATGATATGGCAGCGAAATATGCAAACTGTGATTTGGTGTTGTGCCGTGCAGGTGCATTGACTATTGCAGAACTGGCGGCGGCGGGTGTGCCCAGTATTTTGGTGCCATACCCTTATGCAGTGGATGATCATCAAACCAGTAATGCGAAATTCTTAAGTGAGGTAGGCGCTGCTGTGTTGCTGCCACAAAATGAATTGAATGCGCAGAAACTGACGCAGTTGTTGTTGAGTATGACACGTGAAAAGTTGTTGGAAATGGCTGTTGCAGCGCGGGCGCAAGCAAAACCGGAAGCAACAGTACTAGTAGCGAATGCATGTATCCAAATGAGTGAGGCTTAAAGATGAAACATAAAGTTAATCATATTCATTTCGTTGGAATCGGTGGCTCGGGAATGAGCGGTATTGCCGAAATATTGTTTAATCTGGATTATCGGGTCAGTGGTTCAGATTTATCCGAGAGTGCAGTGACAAAACGACTGCGGAGTTTTGGAATTACCGTTTATACCGGCCATCATGGCGACCAGATTGTTGGGGCAGATGTGGTCGTGACTTCAACCGCAGTAGATTCTGATAATCCAGAGGTGATCGCGGCACGCAAAAATAACATTCCGGTTGTTCCACGAGCATTGATGTTGGCTGAGTTACTACGATTGCGCCGAGGTATCGCGATAGCTGGAACACATGGAAAAACAACAACGACTAGTTTGGTAGCGAGTATTTTGGCAACTGCGGAAATGGACCCAACATTTGTTATTGGTGGACGATTAGCTGCGGCAGGTTGTCACGCCAAATTAGGCAGTGGTGAATTTATTGTCGTTGAAGCGGATGAATCAGATGCTTCCTTTCTTTATTTGCAGCCGGTACTGACGGTAGTGACCAATATTGATGCGGACCATATGGAAACGTATGGCCATGACTTCAATCGGTTAAAACAGACTTTCGTAGAATTCACTCAACATTTGCCCTTTTATGGTATGGCCATACTCTGTATTGATGACGAGAATGTACGTGAATTGATGCCTCAGATTGCAAAACCGATCACCACTTACGGGTTGTCGGAAGACGCAGAAGTACACGCAGTTAATATTCGGCACAACAGCGGCCAAATGCATTTCACCGCTGTGGTAGGCGTGAATGGTTCGGCTCGTCATTTGGACATCACACTTAATTTGCCAGGACTGCATAACATACAGAATGCGTTAGCTGCGATTGCTGTGGCGAATGAAATCGGTGTGTCAGATGAAGCAATTGTTCAGGCATTATCAGAGTTTCGGGGTGTAGAAAGGCGATTCCAACAATATGGCGAGATCAAATTATCCAATCAGCAGCAATTTTCATTGATAGATGATTATGGCCATCACCCGGCAGAGATAAAGGCCACAATTCAGGCTGCGCGTGGGGCATTCCCAGGTAGACGGCTGGTGCTGGCTTTTCAACCGCATCGATTTAGTCGTACCCGTGATTTGTTTGAGGATTTTGTCAAAGTTTTGTCCAGAGCGGATGCTTTGTTACTGACAGCGGTTTATCCGGCGGGTGAAGACACATTGGTCGCGGCAGACAGTAAATCATTGGCGCGTGCGATACGGGTGCAAGGGAAAGTTGAACCGATTTATGCGGAAACCGTTGATGATTTGACTGAAGCGGTTATTGACGTGGCGCAAGATGGTGATGTGGTTTTGGTGATGGGTGCTGGTTCGGTATCCAGAGTGGCACCAGGAATTGCTAGTTTAAAAAAGAATTTAACCATTGTGAATGGTAGCTAAAAAAGATGAGTCAACCAGCGAAATATTTTGATACAACGCAAGCTGACGCCATGAACACATCGGTAGTCAATCATTTTGTTACTGGTGAGGACGGTATGCCTAGATTGCGCGGAGAATTGCGGGTGAATGAGCCGATGAGCCGACATACTTCATGGCGCGCCGGAGGGGCTGCAAGAAGTTATTATGTGCCGGCTGATTTGGATGATTTGACGTTGTTTTTGCAAGGTTTGTCTAAGTACGAGCGTGTGTGTTTGATTGGGTTAGGGAGCAATTTGTTGGTGCGTGACGGCGGACTAGATGCAACTGTTGTGTCTGTTCATGCACGGTTAAATGACCTGGATTTGATTGAGCAAGACCATTTTGGTGGAATGATCTATGTCGGTGCGGGTGTTGCTTGTGCGAAAGTAGCTCGTTTTGCGGCGCGGCATAATTTAACCGGCGCGGAGTTTCTGGCTGGGATACCCGGTACGGTTGGCGGTGCATTAGCAATGAATGCGGGTTGTTATGGCGCTGAAACTTGGGATATCGCAGAACAAGTCCGTGTGATTAGTCCTAGTGGAATCATATCGACCCGACTGCCGCATGACTACAACATCGCTTATCGCAGTGTCGAGCTGAAATCTGCATCACTAGATGCTTTAGGTAATGAGTGGTTTGTCGGTGGATACTTTAGGTTAGCGCCAGGCAAGGAGGCGGAATCACGTCATAAAATCAAACAATTGTTGAAAAAACGGGTTAATAGCCAGCCATTGAATTTACCAAATGCCGGTTCTGTTTTTCGAAATCCACCAGGTGATTTTGCCGCTCGGTTGATTGAATCTTGTGGGTTGAAAGGTCATCGTATTGGCGGCGCAATGGTGTCACCAAAGCATGCCAATTTTATTGTTAACACTGGAACTGCAAGGGCAGCAGATATCGAAGCATTGATGATGTTGGTGCAAGCAACAGTGAAGAAGGAAGCCAATCAAGATTTGGTGCAAGAGGTTCGAATTATTGGGCAAGCAGGAGGTAAATGGTGACCACTAAAGACTATGGAAAAGTCGCGGTTTTACTAGGTGGACGTTCAGCAGAGCGTGAAATTTCACTGCAAAGTGGGCGGGCGGTATTGAATGCACTTTTGAGTCGTGGAGTTGATGCGCATGCTTTTGATCCGGGCGAACAATCGCTGGAAGCCTTGCGGCTACAGCAGTTTGATATTGCTTATATTGCATTGCATGGCCGCTATGGCGAAGATGGCACGGTGCAAGGCGCACTCGAATTAATGGGTATTCCCTATACCGGTAGTGGAGTAATGGCCAGTGCAGTCGGCATGGATAAATGGCGCACCAAATTATTATGGCAAGCGGTTGGGGTTATTTCGCCGCCTAGTGTGATATTGGAGGCGGATAGTAATTTCTCAGAAGTGGTTGATAAATTGGGGTTGCCGCTAATTGTGAAGCCCGCACGTGAAGGGTCAACTATTGGTTTAAGTAAAGTGCATAGTAAGCAAGATTTGATGGTTGCTTATCAACAAGCAGCGGAACATGATTCCTTGGTGTTGGCAGAAGCATTTATTGAGGGTACCGAACTAACCGCCGGTATTCTGGGTGAAACACCATTGCCTTTAGTGCGGATTGAAGTGGCTGGTGAGCTTTATGACTACCAGGCTAAGTATTTGTCGGATGAAACGCAATATTTTTGCCCGAGTGGCTTGCCAGATGATGTCGAAACTGAGATTCAGGTGCTGGCATTAAAAGCCTATAGAACTTTGGGTTGTGAGGGATGGGGACGAATTGATTTGATACGTAGCTTATCTGGTGAATATTATTTCCTGGAAGCGAACACATCGCCTGGTATGACTAGCCATAGTCTGGTGCCGATGGCTGCAAAGAATGTTGGTATTTCATTTGAAGATTTAGTCATAAAAATATTGGATATGTCACATGTGGGATAACCATCAATTATTAAGAGTAATTTCAAATATTATGCTGATGATGGTGGCTGCTGCTGCATTGTATGTCGTCAATCAGAGATTTATTAAACCCGTGTTTTTTCCATTGAAACAAGTCAATATTCTCAGTGCTGAGGGTGTTGGTGCTAATAACGGCGGTTTGCATTATGTGACGGATGAAGAAATTAAACGATTGGTAAAAAACAATATAACCGGTAATTTTTTTTCAGTCGATTTGATTGCGGTGCGGGAACTATTTATTGCTTTACCGTGGGTGCGGGATGCCAAAGTAGAGCGAGAATGGCCGCATGGTTTAACGATCATGCTTGAAGAGCACCAACCTTTGGCGTATTGGGGTAGTCATGCGTTGGTAAACATTTTTGGTGAAGTTTTTCGTGTTGAGTTGGATAAGAAATTACCTGTTTTTACCGGGCCAATGGAAGCCAGTTCGCAAGAAGTGACTCGTAATTATCAAACGTTCAGCAAAATTTTGATGCCATTGGATCAGTCAATTGCAAAGATTAATTTATCTCATCGATATGCTTGGCGCATTCATTTGGAAAACGGGACAGTTTTGGATCTTGGTAGAGAAGAAATAGAGCGGCGTTTAAAGCGCTATGTTTCTGTTTACGAGTATGGACTGGAGCAATTAACCCAGCAGGAAACTTTGGCATATGTTGATTTGCGTTACCCAAATGGCTTTGCGGTTCGGCTACCAAAGGTTGTGCAGCAAATGCCAGATGCGCTCGGTAAAGAGGAGAAAACGTGAGATCAAGGGGTGTGACTAGATGAGTAAAGCCAAAGAAAGTAGGAATCTGATTGTCGGTGTTGATATCGGCACATCAAAAATTGTCGCTATTGTGGCGGAAATTAAACCTGATGGTGGTTTTGAAATTGTTGGGTTGGGCAGCCATCCTTCACGGGGTTTGAAGAAAGGCGTGGTGGCAAATATAGAGACGACCGTAAATGCCATTCAGCGTGCCTTGGAAGAGGTTGAGTTGATGGCTGATTGTAAAATTAATGAGGTCTACACAGGTATTGCGGGCAGTCATATTAAAGGGATTAACTCCGATGGTATGGTTCCGATCAAAGATAAAGAAGTATCTGAACGGGATGTTGAGCGTGTGATTGAGGCAGCTAAGGCGGTTAATATTCCTGCGGATCAACAGATTCTACATATTTTAAATCAAGAATTTATTATTGACGGCCAGGAGGATGTACGCGAACCGGTTGGTATGAGTGGGGTTCGTCTGGAAGTTAAAGTGCATATCGTCACTGGTGCAGTTTCTGCGGCACAAAACATTGTTAAGTGTGTGCATCGTTGTGGGTTAGAGGTGCGTGATCTGATTTTGCAACCGCTGGCTTCAGCAATGGCGGTGTTGTCTGAGGATGAGAAAGATTTAGGTGTTTGTCTGGTTGATATTGGAGGGGGCACGACTGATATTGCGGTGTTTACCCATGGTGCCATTCGTCATACCGCAGTTATCCCGATTGCTGGCGATCAAGTGACGAATGATATTGCTATGGCGTTGCGCACCCCAACTAAGAATGCGGAAGATCTTAAATGCCGTTACGGCTGTGCGTTAAGAAGCTTGGCTGAAACACGGGAAATGATCGAGGTGCCGGATGTCGGTAACAGAGGGACGCGTCAGTTATCAAAACAAACATTAGCGGAAGTGATTGAACCACGTGTTGAAGAACTGTACAGCATGGTACAGGCTGAGTTACGTCGTAGTGGTTTTGAGGAATTGTTATCTTCAGGAATTGTGATTACAGGCGGATGTTCTTCTCTGAACGGAATGGTCGAGTTGGGAGAAGAAATTTTTCATATGCCGGTGCGTTTAGGGGTGCCAGATTATAACGGTAACTTGAGTGATGTAGTGCATACGCCGAGATATTCTACCGCTATTGGGTTGATACTGGCTGGGATAGAGCAGACGCAGCATCAGCAACATACAAAAATGCAGGGGGGCTCGGCGAAACAAATTTTTTCAAAAATGAGAAATTGGTTTCAGAAAAATTTTTAATAGTATTCGAAGTGGTTGTGTTAGTGAAACGTTAAGTTTAATTTCAATGTGCAAAGGAGAAATGTTATGTTCGAAATCATGAATACCGAAACACAAGAAGCCGTCATTAAGGTGGTTGGTGTTGGTGGATGCGGTTGTAATGCAGTGGATCATATGATCCAGAATGAAATGCAGGGCGTTGAATTTATCAGTATGAATACAGATGCACAGGCTCTGAAATCAAATAAGGCGCCAACTCTGTTGCAACTAGGGCAGGGTATTACAAAAGGTCTGGGTGCAGGCGCAAATCCGGAAGTCGGGCGTGAGTCTGCGTTAGAAGATCGTGATCGTATTGCCGAATTGATTCAAGGTGCAGATATGTTGTTTGTCACCGCTGGAATGGGCGGAGGAACCGGTACTGGTGCAGCCCCGATTGTGGCGCAGGTTGCAAAAGATATGGGTATATTAACCGTAGCGGTTGTTAGTAAACCATTTGCATTTGAAGGTAAACGTCTCAAAGCAGCGCAACTCGGTATGGAGGAGTTATCTAAGCATGTGGATTCATTAATTGTGATTCCAAATGACAAGTTGATGACCGTTCTTGGTCAGGATATCAGTATGCTAGATGCGTTTAAGGCTGCGAATGATGTACTGCACGGTGCTGTGGCAGGGATTGCGGAAGTCATTAACTGCCCAGGCTTGGTCAATGTTGATTTTGCCGATGTGAAAACAGTAATGTCCGAAATGGGCATGGCCATGATGGGATCTGCTGTTGCAGCAGGTGTGGATCGTTCGCGTATCGCAGCAGAGCAAGCAGTTGCAAGTCCACTATTGGAAGACATTTCTTTGTCTGGCGCACGTGGTATATTGGTTAACATAACAGCTAGTTCCGTATTGAAAATGCGAGAAGTTCATGATGTGATGGCGACGATTAGAGAACTGACTGCTGAGGATGCGACCATTATCATTGGTACCGTGATTGATGAAACCATGGAAGATGATTTGCGGGTAACTATGGTGGCGACTGGACTTGGGCATTTAAACAACCAAGGGCAAACTCAGCCTTTGCAGGTTGTGCATACTCGTACCGGTACTGATGATAAAACCTTGACGAACTATGATGCGGATGAACCGGCAGTTATGCGCACAGGTCGTAGAAGCGACGCAACTGTGGCAGCCATGCGCCAATCAGGCGTTGATCCGATGGATATTCCAGCGTTCCTGAGAAGGCAAGCTGACTAAATAACAGTTTTCGAACATAACTGTTTTGCTTTTTGCCGCCCTGTTTGGATTAACAGGGCGGCAGAAGACATTGTTGGTAAAATTGTTAATTTTGTTTAAGCGCTTGCATGGCTTGTTCAGTCTAGAATAAGGGTGCAGTGGTGAATATGTAGCGGCTTATCTGACACAGAATATTGAACGGTCTCACTAGCTTAGACGTAATCTGACAGTAGCTGTTTTTTGAGGTGTCTGTTAGTTTAGATTTGAGCTAGTATATTAAATACTATATGTTTTTCTCATTAATAAAATTTATACGATCTTCTTCTGTAGCACTCTCTTTGCACTCTCCTCTTATTTGTGATCGTCCCTTAACAAAATAGTTATCAATTTCTGTATAGCTTTCGCGGCAATAACCTGTTTCACTAAGTTTCGTTTTGAGCTTTTCATAAACAACATCCTTAATACGATTCATCATAGCCTCACGATCAGGTTTAGCTCCATTCTTCATGCCACCACTGCCCATACCACCACGCATACCACCCCCACCTTTGCCGCCGCCTCCCATGCCACCACGCATACCACCGCCTCCCATACCACTACGCATACCACCGCCACCCATGCCACCACTTCTACCCTCTGGCATGGCCATTGTTACTGTGTAACTAAATAATTTCATTCCATTTTGTTCAATCTTGGTTACAAATTCTTCTTTTATTTCGGACGTTCTATTTTGATTGCTTGCACACGCAACCAATAATAAAGAAACAAAAAATATCAAGGTATAACGTATGCGTCCGGTACGGCCATCTAAAAATCTTTAAAAACTTTCATTATCCTCAGATATTTTTATGAGGATATCAAATGTCATTCCCCACGCAGCAGCAAAAACATATAGAAGCTTGGCAAACTAGCGGATTATCACAGGT
>JAJFJJ010000055.1 GCA_021774195.1 Nitrosomonas sp.
GCAAACACTTCTGACGCTTGAGGCATTGGGTTTGTTTTACCTGAATCTCATGCACCATACCTCAGTCTTTCGTAATGTCTCACTGGCTATTCTTATTGTGCCAATCTCTTTTGTCGCTAATGTCATTCGTGTCATCGTGCTTACGCTGATTACTTATCATTACGGCGATGCTGCCGGTCAAGGTTTCATGCACGGATTTGCTGGTATGGTCTTGTTCATCAGCGCATTGATTTTAATTCTGTGTGCGGATGCTGTATTACAGCTCTTTGTTAAAAAACCCGAAAATTCAATGCAGCCAGTAGGCTAATAGCAAACGTAACGACACTCACTTTTGAGCCTCATTTGCAATTTAATCGCATTGCAAATGAGGCTTTTCATACAAACTGACGTTAGTTTAGATCACTTAATTGATGGTTTAGTCCCAGTCACAACAGGAACACGACCAACAATTTCTTCGGCATCAAAGGTTACCATTCGGACTTTATAATGAATAGATGGCAGATATTTTCCACCTATAGAGCCCCACAAGTTACTTAAATCAAGCATCGATAAATTCTCAATATCCAGAATGAGTTTTTCAATACGTTGATCAAGCTCCGGTGTCGTTTGGTGATTAAATAATGGGTGCCGTTGAAAGAAACTGATAGTGCTCGACAAGAACTTTAACGCTTCCGGATAATTGTTGCCGGTAAAATTTGCTGTCATCATGACAAATAAATTGAAATGCAGCGGTTGCTGGCTTTGTACCGCCCGCTGCCCTATTTCCTGAGCATTGCCCTGTCTGGCGGGAACAATCTCTTTCTGGATGTTAGTCAAATAGATGACTAACTTATTATTGACATTCGTCGCAGGGTTACCGTCCACTTCGACCAAATTGGAAACCACCACGACATCCTCGGTCAAATCATAAACACGTCGTAAATGCTGGTTTAATTGTGTTGCCAGCAATTGAATCGCCAAATTAATCATTGCTATCTAAGAAGGTTTTTGCCTGATGCAATTGTTGACGATCAGCACCCTCTGCAACGCCATCTAATAGTTTGTTAAAATATAACGCGGCTTGATCAGTCTCACCAGCCAGTTCGGCTGCATGGGCTACGCCATATAAACTATTAAATCGGTTCGGATTACGGGTTAACACCGTTAGATACTCCGCCTGAGCATTCTTATATTGACCTAATTCCATATATAAATCAGCCAATAATTCACGAGCCGGCAAGATTGCGCCAGGTGTCACCGGATGTTTTTCCGTCTCGGCTTCTAACTTTGCGGCATGACGCATCATTTGTAGTGCTTCATCCAACTTTCCTGTGTGATATGTCAACCATGCACTGGCAGACAAGTGTTGAATTTCAATCTGTTTCGCCCAGAGTGAATAGGTTCCAGCCTGTTGATGAAGCTGTTGTAATTGATCCAACGCCTCAAGCGCAACCGCTTCATTACCCGTATGTGCCGCCCCCAATGCACGTGCAAAATGGGTCATGGCTTGCATCGCTGGAAATTGATCCCACGGAAAACTATTTGGTGAATTCGGTAAAAGTGCCGCAGCCTCAGACCATTGTTTCCGCTCCAGCACCCACCGCG
Organism: Nitrosomonas sp.; assembly: GCA_021774195.1. Taxonomy (GTDB): domain Bacteria; phylum Pseudomonadota; class Gammaproteobacteria; order Burkholderiales; family Nitrosomonadaceae; genus Nitrosomonas. Next base: position 1,585 of record JAJFJJ010000055.1, read on the forward strand.
CAGGCACGGCTGCAAATGCATAGGCACTGGCAATATGGGTTTGAACCGGTTGATCTAATGTTCGAATCGTTTGTAAAACTTGTTGCGCATTTTGGTCATCCGCCCGTTGCAAATGGGCATAGGCTAGATAGTCCAACGCATGTAAATAATGCAAGGAAATCGCCCCGTCAACAAGATGCTCAATTGATGCATCCGCTGCACGCTGATTCATAACAATCGAATCTTCCCACAATCCAAGGCGAGTAAAAATATGCGATGGCATATGCAATGCATGCGAAACATTCGAGGTGATCGCACCGTAGCTGCGCGCAACGTCCTCAGCTTGTACTGCTAAGGTTGGGCTGTCAAAGGCATGAATCAAATAATGATGGGCACCGGGGTGATCTGGAACCCGTTTTAATACTTTTTTAACGACCTCAGCAGCATGCAACTGGTTACTAAAATCCTGCGCATCTTTATCGGTGATCGCCAAATGAGCCAATGCATAAAAACTGGCTGCTTCTGCATCGTCTGGATAACTTTGATGAACAACATGCCAGGCTTGCTCAAAATCAATTAAGTGCGTTCTTTCACTATCCTGTCGTTCCCCGGCGTAATACGCTTCTGCTGCAGAAACATACGCCCTCTCCCAGTCAGCCATCGTCTTTACTGCCTTAGCACGTGCTACCAATGCTTGCCCTTCAGCAAACAACGCTTCACTCGGCTGGTCCGACCATAACGGATGAATAAAACTCATCGCCTGCCCCCAATACCCCATGGCGCAATCGGCATCAGCCTGTGTCGCAGCAATAAATGAATCCCTAGCACCTTCGTAAGTCATGTGATGCAATAAGGCCAACCCTTTTACCGCATATTGACGAGCAGGTTCGTTACAGGAAACCGGAAAATGCACGGTGCCTAACCGTTCGCCATAAATATCCACTTGAATTTTAGGCGACTTAGTTTCATACGATGACAATGAACCATCCTGAACCGACGCACAACCGGTAATTAAAAAGCCGAAAACAAGCAGCAAACCATAAAACAATAAATTTTTCATATCAGAAAACCGCCACATGATTTTTTAAGGCCCAATTCCATGGGCGACTATAGACATGCACTTGAGACGTCTTACGGCCTTGAGGGTCTAACAACAAACCATCAACATTGGCCCACCCAAGAATACCTTCACTCAAATTATACGCGTCCAACCCTTGCTGAAGCAGTTCTTGGGTATAGTAACCACTCCGATAACCGATCGTACAGTAAACAATGACCTTCTTGTCATGATAAGCAGGCATGTCGCGTTCAAAATCCGCTTGGTCAATCGCCCCAGGTAGCATTGAAACCGCTTGTTCCTGTGGCGTGCGAACATCAACCAAGACATAATCAGCGCGCTCATCGACAGACAAGCGATGTAAGGATTGATTAGAAAACTCAGGCAAACTAGGGAACTCCCGTTTGACCAGCGTATAAGTTGTTTTCAGGAAAACCTGCGGAGAGAAATAGCTGGCCACAACCAAACTAATCAGGCCGACCACACCAACCAGGATCAAAGTCATTAATATTTTCATAAGGAAATCATAACAAAACCGCCCCATGAAAACCATCTGATTGTGAAATCAACGCCCCCAGCGTTCGCCAAAAGTATAAATCATTGCATCACTATCACCGCTGACCTGCACCACAAAGTAATTAATTTGTCATTCAAATGGTTATCCGGCCCTGGAAGATCATGCGGTAAAGGAATCATTTTACTTGGATCGAACAGATTACCGCTAATAAAATCTAGCGTAACTTCACCAGGCTCAGAGTTAAAGACAATAAAGCCATGTTCAAAAAGCTCATCCACAAAATAAGCCTAGAAAAATCAGTTGAACACAGAATTTGTATTGAATCTAAGGTCACAAGACAAGGCGCCGTTCGCAGACAATGGCCGTAGTCCTTGGCAAGAGCGGCAACACAGTATTGTGGCCTAAGATTCAATGCAAAACTGTGTAGCGTTATTACAATCACCTT
>JAJFJJ010000056.1 GCA_021774195.1 Nitrosomonas sp.
ATCTTAATATGGGCGAATATTTTCCAATTGTAGATAAGCGTCCATCGCCGGCCAGTCGCGGAGAGAAGCGAAATGATCGCATATTGTCAGTGGAGTTTGCAGGTCCGGTAACAGCGTTTGCACGTGTAGAATGTTCTATTGATACGAAATTTTTCACAGATTTCCTGACTCTAATTTTCGTAGAAAGAAAATGGCAGATCATTTCTAAAGTTTTTCACTACGATAGTATTGAACAAACTAAAAATTTATAAACTCATCTTCTAAATAAACGCCAAGGAGCAATAAATGCCCTACGTAAATATCAAAATCACACGAGAAGGAACAACACCAGAGCAAAAAGCTGAGCTTATAAAGGGAACGACAGATCTTCTAGTTCGTGTGCTTAATAAAACACCGGCAACGACATTTGTAGTAATTGATGAGATTGATATGGAGGACTGGGGGGTTGGTGGCGTCCCAGTTGATGAGTTTCGGAGCCACATTCAACCTTCAAGTGCACCACGAGCTAAATTAAACATCTCATAGGGAGTTCGGTAATTTAAACATTTTCTAGGCCGGTTGTTGAGTCGTTTTTCTACACGACTAATCTCAGCCGCTGTGACCTTATTAAAGTCGGTACCTTTAGGTAAATATCGTCTAATTAAACCATTCACTTGTTCAACTGAACCTTTCTCCCAGCTATGGTACGGTTCACAGAAAAAAGATTGCGCTAAAGAACAAGTAGTTTATATATTCAGATCTTATGGCTTGAAAGTAATAGAAAAAAAATCAGCCCATAGAATACTGGATTGTGAGCAATGTGATGATGAGTTCCTAAGAGGAATTTATGATTTTAACTTTCTTTATATTATACCAACATATCGAATTGCGATTGATATCGGCTTCCAGAATATTTGAATTGTGTAGTAGTGATTAATGGTACTTATCTTCAACGTATGCCTTAAGGAAAATTAAAATGGAAAAGAATTCTGAAATTCCCCGCAATCTGGTAAAAGGAGCCTACATATATGTTTGGTAACTCATTGATATCATATGCACTTTATTTTATTACATTCTTTTGTATATTGATATACAAATATTTCCTGAAAGAAGGCGGAATCATACTTAAGATGGATGGGATTCTCCCTAGAAATATAGGCAAAAGGGAAAAAGAAAGTAAGTGGGCACCCCATATCCAGAAATTAGGCGGAGCAGCCATATTTTTTTGTTTTATAGACTTATGGGTGAGATTTTTTCAGCAAGAAGCGAATAGAATTCAATTACAAGTGGAGAATTTTTAATGGCTAGAATTTACACACCACAACAGATTACTGGAGTGTACTGGTCAAGTCCTACCGGACACTTTTTTAGAGAATTCTCATAGTTAATTGGTGAATGATCGCCATTCTTAGCATGCAGCCTCACAAGGGTGGGGGTCGTGAGGGGTCAAATTTGTTTATTAATCATATTTGCTTCTTCTATTTCTGCCGGGGAAACATCGCGCACATGTTCTGCAATTGTCCACTCTATTCCAAATGGATCAGTGAGGGTTCCCAAGCGATCACCCCAGAACATATCTTCAATGCCTTTCTTCTCTGCCATACCAGCAGTAGTTGCTTGGTCAAAGGCCGTTTGCACATCTTCGACATAGACATAAAATGAAACAGGAGAACCACCGAGAGTTTTGGCTGATTTGCTTTTCTCACCTTCTTCCGTTGGGCAACATGGCGCACCGATCATTAATTTGGCACTGCCAATTTGTAGCTCGGCATACATTACGGTGCCATCAGATGATGGCATACTCATATTAACTTCCGCATTCAGTGCTTTTTTGTAAAAATCAATGGCCGCTGTTGTGTCATCAAATACGATAAAAGGTGTTAGGGATGTATATCCTTCGGGTATTTTATTCATAGAATTCTCCATTATTTCCAATTAGAAGTCTGCTTCATTGCTGACCAATGATTTTCACTATACATGACACTACTGACAACATACTGTCAGCAGTGTCATGTATAGTGAAATGGCGGATTTCGCGGATTTCGGGGACACAAAACTTAATTTAGCTTGTATCCTATATGATATTCCTTTTACGCTAAGCCACTTGTTTGCCAGATATATTATCGAACGGATCAATTTAAGCGCAATGGTTCAGCTTTTTTCTATTGTGAATGATGTTCATCTTCCATTTCTAAACGAAAGGTCTGTTTGTTTTTGGTGATAATTGTAATGAGTATTGCGGAATAAATAAAAGTCGATAAAAGTATGACGCCAATCACCACGGCTTGAAACATTTGTAAATGCTCAAATGTGGGCGGAATCATCATCAGCATGACTATCGATAATCCCCCTTTAATGCCTGCAAAAGTTAACACACCCCACCAACGAAAATTCACGTTGGTCATTTTTGTGGTTTGATTGGTAATGATGGCGAATTTGCCCATCATCAAAGCCCGAATAATTGTTGTTGCGAGGAACATCGCCAGAATTTCAGATTTGTATTGCCACAATAGTTTAAAGTCGATGATCTCAACCATGGCGACAAATAAAATGGTGTTAGCAATGACTGCCAATAACTGGATATCTTCTTTGGTTCGGATGTGCCGGTCACGTTCTTCTATAGTGGCTTTAATGCGCGTTAATAAACCGCTAATAAGTTTGCGTGATGGTTTGTTGCGTTGCGCCTCTTGCTGGAGTGCTTCTTCATCTGTGCCCAGACGTGAAGTTTCTTCCCTGAGTGTTTTGGTCATCATATGCTGGACGGTGATGGTTGCCATAATACAAGACAAAATACCCGATAAATGCAGGTGAGAGTGGCCGCCAAATAAATTAAGTAAGGTGTAGAAATGCTCGGAAATTTCAAAAGCGCCATAGCCCGTGCACAAAATCACCATGATTTCAGCCGTTCTATTTTCCGTCGTTTTGAGTACAAGTAGGCCGAGATAGCCGATTAAAATGCCCAATACAGCAGAACCTAAAATAACCATTACACTGATTTCTGCTACATAGATAGCGGTAATGTCGCCGCCATCCAGTGCATAAATACCAATGAATACAAAGATAATTAATGCGGTTGCATCATTGAAAAGGCTTTCACCTTCCGCTAGGATCTTTAGGCGATGCGGTAACGAGAATTTCGAGAAGATGCTGACAACCGAAACGGGGTCGGTCGCCAATACCATGGCAAATAAAACAATTACCGCTGCCGCAGATAATTGATAATCCGCGAAAATGAGGTCTGCAGTGAAAATGGCGGTCAATACAGATAATGAAACGGCTACAACGGAAAGATAAAATAAACTCAGACCATTCTCTTTAAGATCTTTTACCGTCAGTTCAAGAGAATCGGAGATCAATAGTACCGGTAGTAAGAACAATACCAACAATGAGAATTCTGCGGGATTGCTGGTGAAAAGCGGGGATGCATGCAGAAAATAATGAAAAACAAATGAAAGCCCGATCAAACCTAAGGGGGAAGGGATTTTGAATTTGTCTTCAAGTTGCAGCGCAAAATAAAGAATGCCTGCGATGGATAATAAGACTAAAACCATTAATGTTTCCTTATCTGGATTAGATGCATCGAACGACTATGGGGCGTTATTTTTGAAGCGACATAACGGCCTATTTTCCGCGCATAAACATGTTATCTAACTCAGTCATGCTGATCTCGAACCAGGTTGGTCGACCATGATTACATTGATCGGCACGCTCGGTTTTTTCCATATCACGTAATAGTGCATTCATCTCTTCAATGGACAGCTTGCGATTGGCACGGACTGCGCCATGGCAGGCTAAAGTGGCCAGTAACTCGTTACGTTGATTGGTAATCACCTTACTCACGCCGTACTCGCGAATTTCACTCAGCAAGTCCTGGGCCAATTTGACGATGTCGGCATGTTTCAATTCGGCAGGAACAGCCCGAACCGCTAGCGTGGTTGGCGAGAGAACGGCGAATTCGAAACCTAATTGTTGTAAAACTTCCAGATTTTCCTCGACTGTAATGACATCTAAGCTATCGGCATTGAAAGTCGCCGGAATTAACAACGATTGAACAGCCATCGCGTTATTATCCATCGCTGTTTTCAGTTTTTCGTACCGAATACGTTCATGCGCTGCATGCATGTCTACAACAACAAGGCCATGATCATTCATGGCTAAAATATAGACGCCGTGCAACTGACCCAGAGCATAGCCGAGCATGGGCGCGCATTGATTTTCTTCACGCATAGCCTGCTCAACTGGTGCTGCTTCAGTGTGCTTAGTAACCGTGCTCTGGACGGCGTCTGAGACTGCTGTTTGCACTTGGCGGGAATCAGCCTGTTCCCCAAATAGTGTTTGATAAAATGCGCTGGATTGGGCTGCATGGCTGGGTTTGTTTGCGTGATATTTTGGATGCTGCGGATATTGTGGCAATGGTTTGTTGGTAATGTCCGCTGCCGGTTGTTGTTTGAGTTCGATATCTTGATGAGGCGATGCTAATGCTTTATTGATCGTATGAAATATAAATTGATGCAACGCCCGTGCATCATGAAAACGTACTTCTGTTTTAGTGGGATGCACATTCACATCGACCGCCTCAGGATTGATCTCAAGAAACAAAACAAAACTAGGGTGTCGATCCAGATGTAACACATCCCGATAAGCCTCACGTAGCGCATGTATGATTAATTTGTCACGGACAAAACGATTATTCACAAAGAAATACTGCGTGTCTCGTGAAGCGCGAGTGTAAGCAGGCAATGCGACAACGCCATACAAACGAATCCCCGCTGATTGCTCGTCGACAGGAATAGCGGCTTTGCTGAATTCTGTGCCTAGTACAGACTCAACCCGCTGAGATAAGGTTTCAGCATGATACTGATGGCGGGTTTTCCCATTGTGTTGGAGGGTGAATTCAATCGCTGGTTGTGCTAATGCGGCACATTTGAAAACTGCATCACATCGTGCAAACTCTGTGGCTTCGGTCTTAAGAAATTTACGCCTTGCCGGGATATTGAAATATAAATCATTCACTTCTATGATCGTGCCCGTGTCTAGTGCGGCAGGTTCAGGTTGTGAAACAGCATCACCATCTGCCCGGATTTGCCAAGCATGGCTCGAGTCTGTTTTTCGACTGGTTAGTAATAAATGTGATACCGCTGCAATGCTAGCCAATGCTTCTCCACGGAATCCCAAACTGACAATCTTATGTAAATCCTCTAATGTGTAAATCTTACTCGTACTGTGCCGAGTCAATGCTAATTCCAATTCATCCTTAGTGATGCCGTCACCATTATCAGTTATTCGAATTTGTTTAACACCACCTTGTAACAGTTGCACAGAAATTTTGTTTGCTGCAGCATCTACACTATTTTCCAATAGTTCTTTCAGTGCAGACGCCGGGCGTTCTACGACTTCGCCAGCGGCAATTTGGTTAATTAATAATTCGGGAAGCGGTTTTATGGTTGCCATTAGAAATTAAATAGTGAGGAAACTGCTTGATAATTTATATTTGCTGGGAAACAAATTTGCCTGTTGATTATTAGTGTTCTTTTGTATTTAAGGATGCTTCTATATATGGTATCACCCAACACAGTTTATCCATTCACAAAATTTAGGGCTTGCATTCTTAAAAGATTTAATTATAATGAGAATCATTCTCATTAACAATAACGGAGGTTGCTTTATTATGATTACCGCAGCACATAAAATAGCGATCAGTAAGATTAAGCATTATTCATTAGCTATGCATAAACCTATTGTGGACAGTAATGCTCTATTTACACAAGGAGATGTGGTTATTATTTGCCATCAGGGTCAACAATACAGTCTACGCCGCACTAAAAATGACAAGCTAATATTGACCAAATAGTGATTTTAGGGCGATCATAATGATGTATATTCTTAACGTGGCCTTCACTGTTAAAACGAGTGTTTTTGGTCATTTTAGATAGATTTATACGATTTTTCTGCCCAGGAGACAAATATGCAAGGTAACCCAGAGATCATCCGTTGGTTGAATCGTCAATTACAACATGAATTAACCGCTATTAATCAATATTTTCTACATGCCCGTATGTATAAAAACTGGGGCTTTGACAGCCTAGGTAAGCATGAATATGAAGAGTCGATTGAAGAAATGAAACATGCCGATTTATTGATCGAACGTATTCTGATGTTGGAAGGACTGCCGAATCTGCAGGAATTAGGTAAGCTGATGATTGGTGAATCAGCTGAAGAATGCGTGGCTTGTGATCTTAAATTGGAAATAAATGCGCGTGAAACCTTAGTTGCCGCTATCGCCGATTGTGAAGCAGTACGCGATTATGTCTCACGAGAAATATTTGAGAAAATTCTGGAAGATACTGAAGAGCACATCGACTGGCTGGAAACCCAGCTTGAGGTGATGGAAAAAGTAGGTATTCAGAACTGGTTGCAAAGCCAGATGTAGAGTAACAATGCTGTTGGAATATTTTCTCCTTTTCTCCAACAGCATATTTAGCCAGCCAGCCTGTTCCTCCCGGGTCAGCCAGCCATTTTTTTGTTTGCTGACTATGGAGGTTCGGTTATGAAATTATTCAAGAAATTGGCTTTCGGGAATTGCGTGCAGCCCAGTGTATTTAATCCTGGTCAACAGGAAACGCCATTGGCTGATTTGGCTGGGAAATTAAAACAATTTTTGCTGTATTTGGAATCCCTGGTTGCCGTAAATCGCCCTGCAGATCAATATCATAAGAAAACGTGTTTTTCCCACCAAACCAGTACCGTTGCTTTCAAGCGTATTCCGGCAGCCTATTGGATGCCAATCATAAAATCAACAACCCCTATTAATTACTGTCATGCAGATAACCATCGTGCTGATCTAGCCGGGCTTTCTGTCTTGTGTGTCGATGGTCGAAAAAAACACTATGCTCGCTATTATCAATCGACTAAAGCAATGAACGGAAAGCTTGTTATTTTTCGTAGTGATGCAGAACAGAGCCTGAGTCAGTTGCAGCGGGAAATAGAAGCTTCCGATCTGATTATTTGTCCGATTGATTGCATCAACCATGAAGCATTTCTAATGGTTAAATATTATTGTAAATACTTTGGGAAACCTTGTGTCTTATTAGATCAATCGTTACCCGACACGTTTAAGAAGGGCTTAGAGGCGCTGACTTGCATGCTTCCCGTAGTTACCGAGAAGCTTCCAAACTAGATGCTTAATATTAAGTTGAAGGAGTACTAGTGCCGCAAGCCACTAGGTTGCGCCGAAGGGCGCTTTTGCTCCAGTGGCTGCGGATCTAAAACTGCGACAGTTAGGCTGTCATCATTAAAGAATTTCTTGGCAACTTCACGAATTTGTTCTGCGGTAACTGATTGTAGTTTTTCTAAAATAACATCAATATCACGATGAGATAACCCGATACTTTCCATTCTTCCTATTTGCATCGCCTGTGCAAAAACCGAATCTAATTGATACACTTGCCCTGCCACGACTTGTGCTTTAACTCGGGATAATTCCGCTTCTGTTACGCCTTCGTCAACAACCTTTTTGATTTCATCACGCAACGCTTGTTCCAGTGTTTCAACGGTTTGACCGGCGCTTGGGGTGGCGCTTAAGAAAAACATTCCAGGACCTCGAGCTGATGCGCCATAACCGGCACTTACCGAGGTTGCTATTTGGTTGCCGCGTACCAATGCTTTGTTTAATCTGGCTGATGCATGTCCATCCAGTACGCCCTCTAGCATTTCCAGCGCATAAGGTTCCCAGTCTGTGGCCACATCCTTAATAACCGGCGCGTGGTAGCCCATCACGAGAAATGGCAACTCAGCCGGTGCTTTAACCGTAATTCGTTTTATCCCCAATTGCGGTGGTTCTTGTTGTGGCTTTCGTTCGGCCAGTGATAAAACAGGGCGTGCTTTTATCGGACCGTAATGTTTTTTTGCTAAGGAATACACATCTTGTGGGTCAACATCACCCACAATAACCAAAATAGCATTATTCGGCGTATACCACCGGTCATACCATTCTTGTGCATCCTGCACGCGCATATTTTCTAAGTCATTCATCCAACCGATTACCGGACGTTTGTAAGGATGTGTTTGGTAAGCAGCTGCCAACATCTTTTCATACAACAATGATCGTGCTTGATCATCTGTGCGGAGCCTTCTTTCTTCCATCACCACTTGAATTTCTTTTGAAAATTCTTCTTCCGTCAAAACCAGGTTATGCATACGGTCTGCCTCAAGTTCCATTACCAATGGCAAGTGACGTTTGTGAGATTGCTGATGATAGCCGGTGTAATCACGGCTGGTAAATGCATTTTCCCGTCCACCTGCTGCGGCTATTTTTCGTGAGAACTCGCCTCTCGGAACTTTTTCAGTGCCTTTAAACATCATGTGTTCTAATGCATGTGCCACGCCAGTTACACCATTGAGCTCATCAATGCTGCCAGCCTGATACCAAATTTGTGAAACGACAACTGGTGAACGATGATCTTCTTTTACAATCAGTTTCAGGCCATTGTCGAGCATGAACTCTTGAGTATTAGCGACCGCCACAAATGGGGCGTGCAGTAAGATTACAAACAAAAACCAGCAATAAACTGGAAAAATACGATAAACAGTAATCATTTTTACTAACCTAAATGTGAGTAAACAGAATAAAATTGGGGTTTGAGAATTCAAATGTATACCAGAGACTACCAGAATGTTTAGTTTTTTTAAATCCAAAAAGAAACCGGCAGAGCCGGAAACACCCACGAAAGATACAGAATCTGAGTTAATAGCTGAACCGGAAGCGACTGAAGAGGCTGCATCTCAACCTGAAGCAGTTTCGGAGCCAGTTTCGGAGCCAGTTTCTGAGCCAGCCCCAGAACCGGCTCCAGAACCAGCCCCAGAACTGGCCTCAGAGCCGGCTCCAGAACCTGAAAAAATCAGCTTTGCCAGCAAGCTCCGTTTAGGGCTTTCGCGTACCAGACAAAATCTGGGAAAACAATTAACCGGTCTGTTCAGCGGTGGCAAAATTGATGAAGAGTTATATGAAGAGTTGGAAACCATCTTGCTCACTTCAGATGCTGGTGTTAATGCTACCACTCAGCTACTGGAGGATCTACGCAAGCAGGTTAAACGTGAAGACTTGACTGATGCTGCGCAGTTAAAAAAGGCGCTCCAGGAATCCTTAATTAAGATTCTTGAGCCACTTGAGAAACCGTTAGACATTACCACGCATGAGCCTTTTGTGATTATGATCACAGGCGTTAATGGGGTTGGTAAAACCACTTCCATTGGTAAGTTGGCAAAATACTTCCAATCTCAAGGCAAATCCGTGTTATTGGCTGCCGGAGACACATTCCGCGCTGCTGCACGTGAACAATTGATTGTCTGGGGGGAGCGGAACAATGTCACAGTTATTGCACCGGATAGCGATCCCAATAAAAAAAGTGATCCAGCCGCAATTATTTTTGATGCCATTAACTCGGCGAAAGCACGTGGAATCGATATCGTGTTGGCAGACACTGCTGGACGTTTGACAACACAATTACATTTGATGGAGGAAATCAAAAAAGTGAAGCGTGTGATCGGCAAAGCCATGTCCGATGCGCCTCATGAAGTATTACTCGTGCTAGATGCCAACACCGGACAGAACGCGGTTACTCAAGTACAGGCTTTCGATGAGGCGTTAGATGTCACGGGCTTGATACTGACCAAACTGGATGGCACAGCCAAAGGTGGTGTGGTTGCTGCGATTGCCGGTCAATACCCGCAAGACCCTCCGGCTTTACGCTTTATTGGTGTTGGCGAAGGTGTCGATGACTTAAGGCCTTTTAATGCCAGAGCGTTTGTTGAAGCGATGTTCGATTGATTGCTAACGTTCCCTAATAATGGATATGCCATGATTCATTTCAAAAATGTTTCCAAACGATTTCCAGATGGTTACAGTGCATTAAATAACATTGACCTCACTATTGAGGCTGGAGAAATGGTCTATCTTACGGGTCATTCAGGTGCAGGGAAAAGTACTTTACTAAAGCTGATTGCTGCAATTGAACGGCCTACTTCGGGCAGTATTTCAATTGGCGGACAAAATATTGCACAACTCAAGCCCAATGCAATGCCGTTTCTGAGACGTAAAATAGGCTTTATCTTTCAAGACCACAAACTGCTATTTGATCGCACTGCTTTTGATAACGTCTTGCTGCCACTGCAGATCAGCGGTTTTGACAACAAACTAGTTGCTGGCCGTGTCCGTGCCGCACTAGATAAAGTTGGTTTGCTAAAGAAAGAGGTGGCATTGCCAATTACTTTATCAGGTGGAGAAAGGCAGCGGCTGTGTATTGCCCGTGCCGTTGTACATCGGCCCGCCATCTTGATTGCAGATGAGCCAACCGGAAATCTTGATGCTGCCTATGCAAAAGATATTATGGGCCTGTTTCAATCATTTAATCAGGCCGGAGTAACTGTTCTAATCTCAACCCATGATGCTGCGTTACTGGAAGAAACTAAGTGTCGTATTTTAGAACTTGAGCAAGGACGATTTGCAGCATGATCAAAGCATGGCTATCGCAACATTGGCGCGTATTTATATTTACATTGAAGCGCTTGGTTTCGACGCCGGTGACAAGCCTATTGAGTATTATCGTTATTGGTATTGCTTTTAGTTTGCCCGCCGGTATTTACATACTGACGGAGAACTTACAAAAAATTTCTGGTCAAACCGTTGGCTCACCACAAATGAGTTTATATCTCAAGCTGAGTGCCAATGAAAACGATATTAATGAGGTTAGGCAGCAACTTGAAGAAAATGAGCAGGTTATTCGTTATCAGTTTGTTCCGAAGCAGGTGGCGCTTCAGCAGTTACAACAAAACAGCAGTCTTGCTGATGTGGCAAGTGGTCTAAAGTACAACCCGCTACCAGATGCATTTATTGTCGACGCTCAAGACTCGACAACCGAAGCGCTGAAACAATTACAGATCACATTACAAGAACGACCGGAAATTGATCATGTGCAATTTGACGCCGTTTGGGTTGAACGCTTGAATGCGCTGCTTGGATTGGGGCGTACTGTTGTGTTGTTGTTAGCCATTTTATTGAGTGTTGCAATTATTGCGGTTATGTTTAATACCATTCGATTGCAAATCTTGACTAAGCAGGAAGAAATTGAAGTGTCCAGATTAATTGGTGCAACGAACAGTTTTATCCAACGCCCATTTCTTTATTTTGGCGCAACCCAGGGGCTTCTCGGTGGTATTGTTGCTTTATGTATCATTATGTTTTCAATACAAACAATGAATAACGAGCTGACGGAAATCGGCCGACTTTATACGCTTAATCTTCATTTGCAACAGCTTTCAACAGGGGATAATGTCAGTCTGTTAGCATTCTCAACTTGGTTAGGGTGGCTAGGTGCGCGTATATCCGTTGCTAGCCATCTGTGGCAAATCGAACCCAAATAAAATTTTGCATAATGGAACCTTCTGGGTGCGTTGGCACTCTTAGGGTGAGAGTGCTAGAATAGCGCTATAAATATTGCTAGTCTATTGATAGCACAAAAGATAAGGAGAATATTATGACCAACGCTTTAACACTACCTGTAATGGGCGGCAGTCTTGAAAATTATATTCAATCGGCCAATTCTTTCCCTATTCTTTCCCAAGAGGAAGAAATCAGCTTAGCGCGTCGTTTACGAGATAACAATGATATCAATGCCGCTCAACAGCTGATCTTGTCACACTTACGATTTGTCGTGGCAATTGCCAGAGGCTATAAAGGTTATGGTTTGCCCCAAGCTGATTTAATTCAAGAGGGTAATGTTGGCATGATGAAGGCTGTTAAGCGTTTTGACCCTGAACGTGGTGTTAGGTTGGTGTCATTTGCGGTACATTGGGTCAAAGCAGAAATTCATGAATTCATTATGCGCAACTGGCGTTTAGTGAAAATTGCCACAACTAAACAACAGCGGAAGTTGTTTTTTAATTTACGCAGTATGAAGCAAGGTCTTGACACCATGAGCCCACAAGAAGTTGATGCTATGGCCGATAAACTGAGTGTTAAAGCTGAAGAAGTCGTCGAGATGGAGAAGCGTTTTAATGGCTCAGATATCTCATTAGAACCCTTATCAGATGACGATGAAGATAGCAATTATAGTCCAATCGCTTATCTCACTGATGGCGCTGAACCATTACAAGAATTAGAATCCAAACAAGATCGTCGCTTGCAAGGCGAAAGTTTAAAACAATCATTAGATAGTTTGGATGAACGTAGCCGACGTATTATTGAGGCACGCTGGTTAAGGGAAAAAGACACAGCAACATTACATGAACTAGCTGATGAAATGGGTGTTTCAGCAGAGCGTATCCGCCAGATCGAAGCGAAAGCAATCCAGAAAATGCGCGGTGTTATGACTGCTGATCTTGAAACATAGAAACCTTCCCGTTAATCACCCATCACGAATAGATTCTTTCGCCTGATGAACTCCGAAAAAAGTTCATCAGGCGATCTTTGCGGTTATTAAGCAGTCTGATTAGAAATCAACATCTAATGCACGTAGCGTTCCTTTGTCTAATTGACCAACTGCTAAATCATTTTGTGCTTGAAAGCTTTCTAATGCGGCCGTTGTTCTTGGCCCACTGAAGCCATCAACAGGACCCGGGTTGAAGCCTGCATCTGCCAATGCCTGCTGAACGCCCTTAATGATTTCTTGCGTTGCCACAACAAGCTCTGTCGAATCATCAACCAATGTTTCGATTACAGTTTCTTCAACAATTGCAGCAATTTCTTCAACTTCCTCTACAACGTCACTTTGTACCTCAGTGGATAACTCTTGAATATCCATAATGCTTTCTTCTGTTGCATCCATGACGGCATCGGCCGTATCCTCGATGGCATCGGTTGCCTCGGAAATTTCTTCTTCACCTGCATCCAGAGCGTCGCTAACCGTATCCGAAAGCGTATCAAACATATCTGACACGGACTCTATGCCATCATCTATACTAGCAAAAGGCTCAATAGGCGCTTCTTCTACACTTTGAACTGGATCAATAGCAATTTCTTTGGTTTGATTATCTGTCTCTTCTGGCTCATCACCACAACCCGATAACAAGCCAACTGATAACAGTAGTACGGCACTAGTTGTTAAGGTGCTGATTTTTCTTAGCTTCATTGATACCCTCCGTAAGTATAAAAACAAAATCATTAATTGTGAAATTGCAAAGGTAAAATTAATTACCCTAATATGATAAATCGAAACGCTCTCAATGTTTTATCTAAATAAACAAAGAATTTCCTTTAATTCTAATTTCCAGACAATACAGATTAATTAATAACGCTTATAATCTGACACTCGTCACCATACAACCATAATGCGATCAAGCTTAATTAATGAAGGATCAGCCACCATATAAAAAAGACCTACGTTTAATCGGTGGTGGCCATAGCCATGTTACTGTGATCAAACAATTAGGTATGAAACCTATTGCTGGCATCAGAGTCACGTTGATAAGCCATGATACACATACACCATATTCAGGCATGTTACCTGGATTAATTGCCGGTCACTACAATTTCGAAGACTGCCATATTGACTTGCGTAAGCTCTGTCAATGGGCTGGTATTCAATTTATACGTAGTGAAGTGATGCACCTTGATCCTATAACAAAAAAAATCATCTGTCATCATTACCCATCGCTACGCTATGATTTATTATCCATTAATACCGGTTCTCAACCAGCACTGAATAAAATTAAAGGTGCTAACCAGTACGGCCATGCCGTCAAACCGGTTAAGCAGTTTTTACATGACTGGCATCAGTGGTTGGAAAAGACCACTTCTCCCACAGATCCACAGCATATCGTCGTAGTCGGCGGCGGAGCAGCGGGTGTTGAAATACTGCTTGCCATGTATTTTAAGTTGCATCAGAGAACAACAATTAAGGCTCGTTTCACTTTAATCAGTGCAGATCAGCAGATCTTGGCAACACACAATCAGCGCGTGCGGAATTTCTTCCAGGATCATATGCATTCACTGGATATCACGATTATCCATAACAAACATGTGATTTCCATTGATGAAAATCAATTAACCTTCAATGACAACAGCATATTAAATTATGATTTTGTTGCCTGGGCAATCAGTGCCGGTGCGCAATCTTGGCCTCAAGAAAGCGGTTTGCGCTGTGATAATAGCGGCTTTATTCAGGTTGATCAGTATTTGCGTAGTATTTCCCATCCAGATATTTTTGCAGTTGGAGATAGCGCTGCTTTCACGCCCACTCCGTTACCTAAAGCTGGCGTTTATGCGGTGCGACAGGGCCCCATTTTAGCCAAAAATTTATGTGCCGCATTACAACAACGCACACTAAAACCTTTCAAACCACAACAGCACTTTTTAAGTCTACTTACCACGGGTGGGCGTCATGCTGTTGCTTCAAAAGGGGCGCTGTTTACCAGCGGAAAATGGGTCTGGTATTGGAAGAATCATATTGATCGTGCATTTATGACACGTTTCAATCCCGCACCCATGGTGTTAAGCAAGAAAATAAAAAACGATGAAAACAACATTATGCGCTGCGGCGGTTGTGGTGCCAAAGTTGGTAGCGGCATCCTAGAACAAGTTTTGTCGCAACTCGATATTCCATCCAGCCATGATGTTGTCAGTCTGCAAAAAGACGATGCAGCGATTATCAATCCGCCAATTGGAAAGCAATGGTTACAGTCGGTTGATTTTTTTAGAAGTTTTATTGATGATCCCTACTTGCTCGGTCAGATTGCCGCGATTCACAGCTTGGGGGACATTTACGCGATGGGCGGCACGCCCCACTCGGCATTGGTCACTGCCATTATCCCATATGGGGATCAGCCGATTATGCAAGAAACCTTGCTACACCTCATGCAGGGCGTGATGAAAACGCTAACAGAAGAAAGTACCGCGCTCATTGGTGGTCATAGTGGTGAAGGGCCGGAATTAGCGGTTGGTTTAACCGTGAACGGTATATTAAAACCGGGCAGCGCATTAACCAAATCAGGATTGAAGCCGGGCGACAGCCTGATTTTAACCAAACCAATCGGTAGCGGTGTTTTGCTTGCTGCCAATATGGCTGCTCAATGCCGGGGAGACTGGCTTGATCAAGCCTTGAAGTATCTGTTGCAAAGCAACCGGCCTGCCGCAGAAATTTTCCGCGCCTATGCCGTACAAAGCTGTACCGACATTACCGGTTTCGGCTTGCTCGGACATTTGCAGGAAATGTTGCTCGCATCAAATTGTAGCGCATCCATTACACTTGATGCCGTGCCATTAATGGATGGTGCTGAATGGTGTAACGCACAGGGTGTGCAAAGCTCTCTTTTCTCCGCTAACAAACAAGCTATTCGTTGCCAGCAATATACTGGGCAACACCCCGCTTATGCCTTATTATTTGATCCACAAACTGCAGGTGGGCTACTGGCTGGAGTGTCTGCTGAACAAGCTGATGACTGTATCCAAGCACTAAAAGAAACCGGCTACACTGCAGCCAAAATTGGTGTCGTTAGTGCGCAAAACACAGATACACTCATTACATTCATTGAACATTAATTTTTCTGGACAATACATGCCCCGTATTCTTATTATCTTGGCGCTGACTTTTTCAATTTCTACTTTTTCATTGGCGCAATCATTTGTCTTCACTGCCATACCGGACAACGATGAAACGCGATTGATCCAGCGCTTTAGTAAAGTGGCGGATTATTTAAGTGAAAAATTGGATGTGGAAGTGAAATATATCCCAGTTAAATCCTATCCGGCTGCTGTCACGGCATTTCGTCACAAACAGGTGCAATTAGCCTGGTTTGGTGGCTTAACCGGTGTGCAGGCCAGACGCTTAACACCGGGTGCTACCGCGATTGCACAGGGCTATGAGGATAAAAAATTTAAAAGTTATTTTATTGCCCACAGCAGCGCCAATTTAACAAAATCCGAACAGTTGCCCCAAGCATTATTCGGCAAAACGATGATCTTTGGTTCTAAAAGCTCCACTTCTGGTCGCCTGATGCCTGAACTGTTTTTACGCAGGCAACTGCAAGTAACGCCTGATGAAATTTTTTCACGTATCGGTTTTAGTGGCAATCATTCACGCACGATTGCGTTGGTTCAAAGTGGTGCTTATCAAGTAGGTGCGGTCAATTATCAAGTCTGGGAACAAGAATTAGCAGAAGGCAAGATCGACCGCTCAAAGGTCGATATTTTTTGGATTACCCCCGAATATCCCGATTATCACTGGACGGTAAGAGGGGATCTGGATCGACAATGGGGAAAAGGCTTTACCAAAAAACTCCGCCGGGCTTTGTTGGAACTTAAAGACCCTGAGTTGCTTGCAGCTTTCCCCCGTTCAAGCTTTATTCCTGCCAGTGACAATGACTATGATCTACTGGAAGTCAGCGCGAAAGCCATCGGGCTGCTGGATTAATGACAGCAGCAGTTAAACAGGATCATTTCTTTCTTGATTTGCATTGTAGTGGGGTTCAATATGACGGCAAACAAATACTTCAACCGTTTCACCTGCAATTCCCAGCAGGTCAGCGTGTCGCAATTCTTGGCGCCAGTGGTGTTGGGAAAACCACATTACTCAAAGTAATCTTTGACCATCTTAACAACACCGCACAAAAAACAGCATTAATTCCACAGCAATTGGGCTTAGTTGAAAATCTTAGCGTCTATCATAATGTCTATATCGGACGGCTAGACCGGTTCAGCACGATTTCCAACCTGGTTAACCTTGTTACGCCTAAAGCCAACGCAAAACAAACCATTCAGTCGATTCTTAACAAACTATCGTTAGGTAATAAATTAAATGTGCCTTGTGGCGAATTGTCCGGCGGACAGCAGCAACGTGTGGCTATAGCGCGCGCGATCTACCGACAAGCAAATACTTTGATCGCCGATGAACCGGTTGCTAATTTAGACCAAAACCAGGCGGAAATCGCATTAACCGCAATGATGGAAAATCATACTAATTGCATTCTGGTCTTACACAATACACAACAAGCGCTAAAACATTGCGAACGGATTATTGGCATTACCAATGGCCAAATAACCTTGGATTCAGCTAGTAAACAAATTAGTGCGCAAGACTTAACAGACGTCTATTTGACGCGCGATGCTGGATAAAATTATCCCTGTCAGTAAAACTGGGCGAGTACTCAGCGGTTTTGGTTTACTCGCCTTGTTATGTTGGATAAGCGGCGACATCACCATCACCACCGCCACCCCGGGTGCCGAATTTCAACGGATGCTGGCTGGATTGCTTCATCCGCAATGGCCTTCACTGAATGAACTCATTCATGCGATCTTACAAACAATCAGCTATGCCTTATTGGGCGTAGCGCTTGCCGCCGTTGGCGGTTTTTTACTATCGCTGTTGTTTCATCTGCGACTTGTACGCGTCGTTTGCGCCAGCTTACGGGCTGTTCACGAGTTATTTTGGGGTTTATTACTGATCCAGTTATTTGGTTTACAGCCGCTCACTGGATTATTAGCTATTGCCATTCCTTACACAGGAATCCTGGCAAAAATTTACGCCGAAATCCGGCAAGAAGCGCAACAACGCCACAAACCTTATTTGCCCGCGCAATGCACCGCGCTAAGCCGCTTTTTCTATACCGATTGGCCTTTTATTAAAACAGATTTTGCTCATTACACACTTTATCGATTTGAATGTGGGCTTCGAAGCGGCACCATTCTCGGCTTCATTGGGCTACCGACCTTGGGCTTTCAATTAGAAACCGCATTCATGCAAGGCCATTACGCCGATGTCACTGGATTATTGCTGGTTTTTTATGGCTTGATCGCAACAATCCATTGGTGGGGCCAATTCAAATTCTGGTCGCTTTATTTAACCGCCGCGCTGTACTATTTGTGGCCGGGCATGTCATTTAATGTCAATGATATCGGCTGGCTGCTCGAACAGATAACCCCCGCACCCTGGCGCGAGATAAACAGCAGTTTTAGCACCTGGTTTTACCCGATTGTTTCACAACAACTGCTACCGGGACTTTGGAATACCTTGGTGACCGGGCAAATTGCTTTGGTGCTATCGGCCCTGCTCGGGCTCGTGCTCTACCCACTGCTATCTAACCACTTCGGTAACCCCATAACCCGTTGGACGGGACACTTATCCTTAGTCATCCTGCGCTCAACCCCTGAATTAATACTTGGTTTTGCGCTGTTATTATTGTGGGGACCATCATTGCTACCCGCGATTGTTGCCTTGGCCATTCACAATGGTGCCATTATCGGGCACTTAACAGGCCGTCACAGCAATAACATTCAGCTTCGCCCAGACAGTGCTCAGGGGGTCAACCGCTACAGCTATGAAATCACCCCCCGCATCATGAATCAATTCCTGGTTTTCACATTTTATCGCTGGGAAGTGATCATGCGTGAAAGTGCATTGTTGGGTATTTTAGGTTTGCATACACTGGGATTCTTTATTGACAGCGCATTCGAGAGTTTTCGTTTGGATGTGGCACTAATCCTTATTATTGCCAGCGCATTGTTGAATATTGGTGTGGATAGTGCGGGTAGGATAGTCAGGCAATATCTGCATTTACCGACGCATCGGGTTATTGAGAGGAGCTAGCAAAAAAGTGGTAAAGCATACTCAGATTGGCAACGTATTATTAGTCAATAATGTTCAAACTGGTGGGAGTGATAGCCTTGTGCTATTCGCTATTGCACCGTTGTGTGTTGGTGCAATGCGCTTCGCTTATTGACACCCTACTTCGCAGCAGTGTAAGAAAAGTAATTGCCAGAATTTAACTCATGAGTTCAGTGTTAATAACAAGTTGTTCAAGTTCTTTTGGCGGCATCGGGCGACCAAAAAGATATCCTTGATAATTAAAGCAACCTGCTTTGGTTAGAAATTCTTTCTGTGGTGTAGTTTCAACCCCTTCTGCAATGACCTCTAAGCCGAGATTTTGGGCTAATGAAATAATGGTTTTGACAATAGCGGCATCGTTTTTGTGGCTGAGTACATCTTGTATGAAAGCCCGGTCGATCTTCAACCAGTCAAGCGGCAGGCGTTTCAGATATGATAATGAAGAAAACCCTGTCCCAAAATCATCAAGAGAAAACCCAATGCCTGCTGCTTTAAGTGTCGTCATCTTTTTGATCGTGTCTTCTTTATTTGATATCAGCAGACTTTCAGTTAATTCCATCTTAAGTTGAAGTGGGTTGGCACCCGTTTTTTTAATGATGGCTAGCACTTGGTCTACAAAATCAGGCTGGTTAAATTGTTTAACACTGACATTCACTGAGATTGTTAAATCGGCCATTTCTGATTTGGAAGCCCATGTTACCTGTTGAATACAGGCGGTTTCAAATATCCAATAGCCCAAAGTTACGATTAATTCGGATTCTTCAGCAAGCGGTATAAATTCAGCAGGCAATACCAAGCCATATTCGGGATGTTGCCAGCGCACCAAAATTTCAGCACCTTTACGGTGGTTTTCATGGTCAACCTGAATTTGGTAGTAAAGCATGAACTGCTTCTCTTCAATCGCTTTACGGATATCTTTCTCAAGTAAAGCGCGTTTTTGTATGGCACTTTCCATTTTCGCATCAAAGAAACATAATTTACTTTGTCCTGTTTTCTTTGCCTTATACATCGCAAAATCAGATTGTTTTAACAATTCACTAAATGAATTAAGCCTTCCCTTAAACAGCGTTGATCCAATGCTTGGCGTAATGTTATATGCGATGTCATCGAATTGATATGATTCATTGAGTGCCGCCAGGATCTTTGTGCCTACGGCCTCGGTTTTAATGGCCGCGTTTTCCCTATTCAGACCCAAATTCTTGAGCAAAACCACAAATTCATCGCCGCCTATCCGTGCCACCGTATCTTCCGAGCGGATACATGTACTCAGACGAATAGCCACTTCTTTAAGTAGCATGTCACCCATATCATGACCAAACGTATCATTAACTATTTTAAACTTATCAAGATCAATGAATAGTAGCGCACAAAACATTTCACTACGAGTACTAGCCAACATGGCTTGGTCTAAACGGTCTTGTAGAAGTCTCCTGTTGGGCAATTCTGTGAGTTCGTCAAAGAGAGCCAGTGTCATAATTTTTTCTTCTGTTTGTATTTGATCAAGTTCGTGCGCCTTGGCTTGCTTGAAAAAATAAAACAGAGATACTAAACCGGTGACCCAAAAAAATGCGTAACTAACATATAAAAAAAACAGTGATTCTTTTTGTGCTTCTATATAGGGCATCATTGAAACCGCAACACCGATACCACCGCTAAAATCCCCTGTCTTATAGTTCTGAGACAAATGACATTGTAAACAGTTGTCTTCAAAAAAAACGGGCTTCATTAAACGAAAATGAGAAACATCATTTACATTAACTACTTCTTCAACTTTATTAGCACCCTTCTCAAGTAAATCCAGCGCTTTTAATTCCCACTGGTCAGGCATGTTTATAGGGTTGATCAGTTTCTCAGGGAAAGCGGTGATTCTCCCTATGGCGACAAAGTAATCATTCGAATCATGTGTAATCTGAGAAAGCATATACGCTGGGTTCATCAAAGTAAGTTCTCTACCCGATGGTGTTGTGATGTCACGTTCAGGAAGATGAGAAAGATATGAGTTTGGCAAGGTGCGTTCATCAGTAGGCACATACACCCCGCCATGCGAAGAACCCCAGCGTCTGAATGCTGTATCTCTATTAAAATGGGCATGTGCTACATTTGAAGCTAATTCGACTGCTTGTCTACGTTCACTATTATAGTTCCATGATAATGAACTGATAATAATAACGGTCCAAATACAGATAGCTGTTATGAACCAAAAAGAGTAATCTATTGGTTTTGTTTTTAAGAAACTCATTGCAGATAACTCACTATATCGATTTAAGCTATGATATGGAATACGTCGTAGAGCTAACGATTTCAGCGAGATCGTCAGGTTTATATATTTTCTGCCCAATGGAATGTCCTTACATGGTTGCATGGTTTCACGCCATTCTCCAGATGAAAGGTTTCTGATCTACAAGTCGGATTATGTATTGTGACCGAATATTCACTCGGTTGAGAGCAGTTTCAATGTGACACCAAAAGTTAGTCTGCAAGGTAAATAATGAAAGGCTATCGATCATTCGTTTAGTTGTATGTGATAAATCTCACGCTATAAACTCTAGTATTCCTTCAAGTTGAACCTAGAAAAATAGTTAACCGCTGAAATAATAACTGACTTATTGTAATTATTAAATATTCTGTAATAAAATAATAAAAGAAATAATAAAAGGGGTCAGAGCCCTTTGTTTTATGCGCTGACTATGTTATGGTCGGTATTTTAAAATTAGTCCGAGTTAAACATGCCGAGGAAGCCGAGTTTTTATATGCCGGGAGTACCTGTTCATATTGTCCAGCGGGGTAATAACAAAAATGCAATTTTCTTTGATGAAATTGATTATGCGGCATATCTTGAATGGCTTAAGGAAGCATTGAAACGGTATGACTGCCAGCTTTATGCTTATGTATCGATGACCAATCATGTCCATTTATTGGTTACGCCGAATACAAAAGAATCAATTAGCCGGATGATGCAATATGTTGGGCGAAGATATGTGCCTTATATCAATCACCAATATAATCGCACAGGTACTTTATGGGAAGGGCGGTATAAAAGTAGCCTGGTACAAGAAGAGCCCTATTTACTGGCATGTATGCGATACATTGAACTCAATCCGGTGAGGGCTAAAATGGTAAAGACAGCTTCTGATTATCAATGGTCAAGTTACCACTTTAATGCGCTGGGTCAAGAAGATGAATTGATGACCGAGCATCCGTTATATTTATCTTTAGGGCAAAATGAATTATCACGCAAAAAAGCATACAGGAGCCTATTTTCTAAACATATGGCAGATGATCAGACTGAAGAAATACGAGCAGCATGGCAAACAGGAGCCCCGCTCGCTACTGATCATTTTAAGGCTCAAATTGAAAAAACTTTGAATACAAAAATTGGCTATGCAACGCGGGGTCGACCTAAAAAAGTAACGCATAAAGGGCACTGACCCCTTTTAAGTTCGATGCTCAAACAGCCCGGTAGGGCGCAATCATTATTGTGCTGAATGGTATGTTGGTGCAATGCGCTTCGCTTATTGACACCCTACGTAGCATTGGATATCGGTCTGCGAGAAGTCGTTCCCTTTGAAAAGTAGCGGCTCATTTTTTGACTTTGCGGCAGCGTAAGAAAAACAATCGCCAAAATTTAGACCGGCAATATGCCGACCTTTGCCGTATTTCTTGAATGCTTGTCGTGCGATTTTTGCTTGTTCAATGTCGATGGGAATCAAACTTATCTGGGCTTTGGCAAGAAATAGATCGAAGTCTCTTGTGCCGTCGTAGCCATAACGGGATTCTAAAACGATAGAAGTCTCCACAAACCCAGCAGTTGATAAGCCTCTGTTTGATGTTTTTGTGATGCATCTGATAAAGGCTTTTCTTTCCGGTTCATCACATAGAATGGCGATGATTGCAGAGGGATCAATAATCACGATGTGGTAGACCATTTTTATCGTAAAGTATTTCTTCCGCGCTACGGTTGTCCAGTACAGGCAGTTTGGCACAATGTTCAGCAATTTCATTTAATTCTTCGGTCAGATTTTGGGTGTCTTGTTGTTGTTTCAGCCTTTGTAGTCGAGCAGCAAGTGCTTTTTTGACGACTTCGGTCTTAGTTTCCCCCGTTAACCGAGCTAATTCGTTGGCAAGGTATTCTGCCTCTCTGTTACGTATATTTAAAGCCATAATGTCTATGTGTAGAAAATGTTATGCACTGCTACACATTAATGCAGATGTTCAAGATGGTCAATATTTATTATCCAAAGCCGGACAAGCCGGAATCAAAAAGGTTAAGATCTGCGTAGTTGACCTTTCAACCTAGAAAAATCAGCCCACGTAGCCCGCAATTACTATTGCGCCAAATGGCAACATCGGTGCAATGCGCTTCGCTTATCGGTAAAGTGTCAAATCAGTTTACTGCCCGTGATGTTTACCACCCGGTTGATTGGGAAGCTGACAGAACCCTTGTGAAGGCACATCTAACGCACTGTTGAATTTACTGGACATATTCTGAAAAGCGATCAACCCGGTTAATTCCACAATAGCATCCTCGTCAAAAAACGCTTTTAATCGTTCAATCATTTGATCAGTCACCTGTCGGTCTGAATAAGTCACCGCTTCCGTGTACTCAAGCACGGCTTTTTCCATCTCACTGAAAAGTTCACTTTCTTTCCACTGAGCAAGCTGCTCTACTTTGTCCATTGAGCCAGACCGTTTTGCCAGCGTGGCGGAATTGATATCAACGCAAAATTGGCACCAATTGATTTGCGATACTCTTACGGTAACTAATGACCGTAATACCGGGCTCAATGGAGAACTTTTTCTGTCCAGTACACCATAAAGCGCGGCAACCGCTGCGAATAACTTGGGAACTCTTGCCCAGAGTAGACCAGGTTGAAGCACCTCGCCATATTTTCTTTTTTGATTCCAGAAGAAAGGCCGTAGAATCCAAGGATAATCGGTTTGTTTTTTTACTGAAATTCTCATAATCTAAAAATCCGCAGTTGAGTGGTATTCAAAGTGGGTCGCAGTTTAATTCTGATTAAACGCAAGTAAAATCCACTAAGCATTATAGCGTTGTTCTTTCAAAAGATTGATCTCGTCATCGCAGCATTGCAGTTGGGATGAAAACTGTGATTTAGCAGTGTTTATTAGCTTGAAACGTTTACCACCCCTCCTGATAAATAGTCAAAAGAGAGGTGGCATTGTCGACAAAGGTGGTAATGCTGTGGCGATTGAATCGCAGTTCGTCTAATTTGGCTAAACGCAGAGGCAATATTTCTTTTAGGTCAAAATCAAATTGGATCAATGGAGAAATGTGGTTGGCGTTGATGTAGAAATCCCCGGTTTCGTCGGTGTTGGATACTGGGTCGTGGATGTCTGAGATGACATGGATAATTTGTTGCAGTGTTTCGTCATCAAGAGAGATATCTTGATCTTTGATGAAATCTTTTGGCACCGGGGCGGAGTTGAAGGCAAAAGTTTCCAGTGTAAATTTTGCACCGACACCTTGTGCCAAGCTGCCGCCCAGTGAATGCCCGGTGACATAGATTGTCTGCCCTTGATAACGATCCACGATGTCTTGTGCAAATTCGACGGCATCATCAAATTGCGGTCCACTCTGGCCGAATGTTAATAAGCTGTCTGCTGCAACATCAAGTAGATATTCTTTCGTTTCGTTCAATGAACAGGGGAAGTTGCAACTTTCTGTGCCTCTAAAGGCGAGCACCAGTTCGCCGGTGTCTAAGTCCTGATAAAGTCCCGCTTGCATGCCGGAACCTCTGTCTTTTTCTTCAATAAGGACCCAATTGTCGACGATTAAGGTGTCAAATTCATAAACGGCGTCAGCCAACTTTGCATAAGGAGTAGCGCGGGCAAGTAGGTCGACTGCGCGGCGTTCATCTGGGTCCAGCATGCCATAGGGTGTCCAGGTTTCATTCGGAATGTAATCTGGGTTGATATAGACTGCAGCAGAAGACAGTTCTAACAATGAGTCGTCAAGCGTAAAATCGACTGCGTAGCGTTCAGTACCATAGATTCCGGGAATATCAATTTTGGGAATGGTCAGGGTACTATTGATCGGGATAAATGACGGGCTATTGATCGTGACGAGGTTGGATTGATCCGCTTCAACACTTAACAACTGAAATTGATTCAATTGATCAACTCCCAGCCATTGCAACGCGGCTTTGAATACAAACACCTCGTTATTATCGGCAACCTTTGCTTGTTGAATACAAACGATGCCTGTATCACTCAAGAAGGTGGCCGGTTCGGTTAATTCTAAACATTCTTCAGGTAGTGCTTGTGCTGGCAGAGTATAAACTGACAAGCCAAGCAGCAGTAAGAGCGTGTTAAATGTTTTTTTAATGGTCATCATTTTGTATTCGTTGTTAAAAGTCATCATTGTTTGTAATCCTTTAAATCGGCTAGGAACGCCTCAATACGTGCCGCATTAGCGCCTAGGTCGCTTTTTCCCACACGAGAAACTGAACGTATGTCCACGATTGAGCTATTTTCTTCATCACGTATCCGAATGACGACATCATCCTTAAACCGCATGATCGGAGTGGTGGCCGTGGCTTCAATATGGCCATCTGATGCCGAAGCTGTGACTATTTCCCAGCTGCGTGCAGTGACTAATGCGTGTGCGTGATTAAACACTTGATCTGAATTTTGATTGATCAGTACCGAAGTGAGGTTTGGGTAAGCCGCCTGCTGTAATGCAACCAGGTTGGGTGGGTTTTGTCGGTCGAGTGGATTGTTGCTGTCTGTGCGCACTGCCAAAATGGCTTTAAATATTGGCGGGTTCTGCAAATCTGTGCTGATGTCATGAATTGGCGGTACATTCGAGGCGGTATAGATTGTGGTAACAACCGGTGAGGCAGCGATTAGCCCTAATATTAGTCCAACCCATGCGAAGCGCCGACCGGAGATTTTTGGTTTGCGCGTCATGACAATTCCGATAAAACCGGCAAGCAGCGCGAGTAAACCCAGTACCGCACCACCGACTAGCCCCAGCATGGCAAGGTTGAAATCCATTAAATCCAGTCGATGCGCAAAAACAGCAAAGAGGACTAAAACGGCCCCTGTTAGCGCAAGTCTTAAACTCCAATGCGCTGCGCGAGAAGGTTTTACTGTGGAATTTAAGTGAGTGTTATGTGCCATGGGTGCTTTTCATATATCTTTTCAATCGATTGTTGTTATTGTGCTTTATTCTTAAAGCTCTGGTCAAATTTATTCCCTGATCAGGCTTTCTGTTCATGGGTTATTGCGAATGGGTTGGTTATCAACGAGAATGTGGTTGTTTATTAGGTAAATGTACAAATAAGAGGAACCCATGTCACGACGTAAAGTTACTTTTAATAACCCGCAAGGTGAATCGTTATCCGGTTTATTGGAAATGCCTATGGGGTCGGTGAAATCTTACGCGTTGTTTGCGCATTGTTTTACCTGTTCTAAAGACATTGCTGCGGCGTCGCGCATTACTCGTGCTTTGGCGAAGCAGGGCATTGCGGTGTTGCGTTTTGATTTTACCGGGTTGGGTAATAGTGACGGTGATTTCTCAAATACGAATTTTTCTTCTAATTTGCAGGATTTGATGGTTGCTGCAGACTATTTAGAACAACATTATGTCGCCGCGTCGTTATTAATCGGTCATAGCCTGGGTGGTGCTGCGGTGTTGGCGGTGGCGCAACGTTTGGATAGTGTGAAGGCTGTGGTGACGATTGGCGCACCAGCTACGGCCGGGCATGTGAAACATTTGTTTGCTGATTCTTACGATGAAATTATGCAGCAGGAGACGGCTAGTGTTGTACTGGCTGGGCGCAGTTTTACCATTCAACGCCAATTGATTGAGGATTTGGAGAATTATAATACGGTGGAACACATCAAAACACTGCGCAAAGCGTTGTTGATTTTCCATTCGCCGGTGGATCAAGTGGTTTCGATTGATGAAGCAGGGCGGATTTATGCCGCCGCCATGCATCCTAAGAGTTTTGTATCATTGGATCAAGCCGATCATTTGTTGTCACGTGTAGAAGATTCTGAGTATGTGGCGGCAGTGATGGCTGCTTGGGTAGCGCGTTATCTGACCGTGAATCAGGCTGAAACTAATGCAGTCTCTTCGGTTGAAGAAGGCTGTGTTGTGGTGCGTGAACGGGACAAAAAATTCACCCGCGATATTTTTACAGCGCGCCATCAGTTGGTCAGTGATGAACCGCTGTCGATGGGTGGCGCGGATTTGGGTGCAAACCCTTATGAGTTGTTGTTGGCGGCGTTGGGAAGCTGTACCTCAATGACGTTACGCATGTATGCTAATCATAAACAGCTTGATTTGCAGTCGATTGAAGTATTGTTGCATCACACGCGCATCCATGCAAAAGATTGTGCCTCTTGTGAAGACCAAACGCCGATGATTGATCAAATGACGAGAGAGATCAAATTGACCGGAAATCTGGATCAGCAGCAGCGCAGCCGTTTGCTAGAAATTGCAAACAAATGTCCAGTGCATAAGACGCTGGAAAATCAGATTCAAATTGTGAGTAAGCTGGTAGAAAAAGACTGATGGACAAAAAGAAAGAAGAAGAAAAATTTCGTGTTGATAAATGGTTATTTGCAACTCGTTTTTTTAAAACACGCTCACTTGCGGCGGAAGCGATTGAGAAGGGTCGGGTGACGCTTAATGACGTGCGTGTGAAGTCGGCTAAGCTTGTGTCAATTGGAGATATGCTGTCGATACGCATTGGCAATTACCAGTATGAAGTGGAAGTGCTAGGCTTATCTAATAAGCGTGGTTCCGCCACCATTGCGCAGCAGTTGTATCGTGAGACGGATGAAAGCCGGGAGCAGCGGGAAATAATTGCTGAACGCCTTAAAGCGCAGCCGCAAGCGTTCTATACCAAAGGCAGACCAACTAAACGGGATCGCCGAGTAATTGCACGATTTAAATCCAACGACTAACCCTATTTTTGAGTGAGAAAAATGAGTAATGATACTTTTGATCTGAACAAAGATCAGTTGATTAAGCAATCGTTCGACCAGATGGATGTTCATCTGCAAGGCACGCAGTACAGTAAAGCGCAAAAGTTAGCGCTGACTTGTCGTATCTTATTTGATAATGGCCATGATTCAGGTCTGGCAGGACAAATTACCGCGCGTGCCGAGCAACCAGGCACTTATCTAACGCAACGATTAGGTTTGGGTTTTGATGAGATCAGCGCGAGCAACTTGTTGCTGGTTGATGAAAATTTAGAAGTGCTGCAGGGTGACGGTATGGCAAACCCGGCCAATCGTTTTCATTCGTGGTTGTATCGGGCACGTCCTGATGTGCAATGTATTATCCATACACACGCGGTGCATACCGCAGCATTAAGTATGCTGGAGGTACCGCTGGAGATTTCACATATGGATAATTGTGTATTGTACGATGACGTGGCTTTTTTACCCAAATGGCCGGGCGTGCCGGTAGGTAACGAAGAGGGTGCTTTGATTGCCGAAGCAATTGGCGACAAGCGTGCGTTATTTTTGGCGCATCATGGTTTGCTGGTTGCATGCCCCAGTATTGAGGAGGCCTGTATTCTGGCTATTGCATTTGAACGTGCCGCACGCATGCATTTGCTGGCTGCATCGGCGGGAAAGATACAGCCGATTGATCCGGACCTGGGACGTGAGGCGCATGACTGGATTCTGCGATCCCAGCGCAGTGCGGTTGGTTTTGCTTACTATGCAAGACGCAGCTTGAGAAAAAATGAAGATTGTTTGGCGTAGATGACGATAGTGCATTCTTGTGGAACTCGGGCAAATAGATTCAGGCTGGTGGGCGATAAGATTTAAATTTGTGCCTGGCTTTGCTTTAAGATAGAATCCGTTTCTCCTAGGCGCGTAGCTCAGTTGGTTAGAGCACCACCTTGACATGGTGGGGGTCGTTGGTTCGAATCCAATCGCGCCTACCAAAGACCTTTCCGCAGCAGCCCAATACCATCCGCAACACAATTAAACAAAAGCTATTTTGCTATCCATATTAATCCGTTTCGACCCTGTTGCGTTCGCGGTTAAATGGGGGTGTAAGTCGGATTGTATTTAAGAATTTTAATCTTATATTCCTAAATTCCCATGGAAGCTTTCTGATCAAATTATTGATTCTCTTAGTTTATGAGAAATAATAGTATTTATACTGTTAATTATTATAGTGAATATCGCAGCATTTTATTAGCCTACCAATAGGTTATGAATGATGAAGTTAAGAACCAAGCGGCCTTACTATACGACCTGGTTGCTACTGGCCATTTTTATCTGGACAAGTCTTATTGTCGGTTCATTAATGTGGAATTATAGTAATGAACGTAAACAATCAATAGAATTGGCCGCAAATGTGGCACGTGCTTATTTCGATAAAGACACGGCATTTAGACTTTGGGGTGCTTCCCATGGTGGCGTCTATGTACCAACGGATGAGCGCACTTTGCCTAATCCACATTTATCTCATTTACCTGAACGTGATATTTTTACGCCATCAGGAAAACGACTTACCTTGATGAACCCCGCATATATGCTTTCCCAGATGATGCATGACTATGAGGAATTATATGGCGTACAGGGGAAAATAACGTCCTTTCCTGACAAATTACTCAATTTACATAATATGCCGGACGAGTGGGAGTTGGCTATGTTGAAAGAGTTTAATTGAGTGTGAATGTTTTCCATTGCAGAAAGCAAAATAATCAATGATATTCACTTTGTTTCTTCCTTTGGCGGCGGTTGGTCCTGAAAGCAACGAAGGGGGCGAACCATATGTTCGTGTCTTGCGTTACGGTGAATAATAAGTCCATATTGCCATAAACCTAGAAATCAGTTGACTGCTAAAATTGCTTACAAGTGATTTTTCTAGGATTAAGAATCAAAATATAGGGCACCCATCTATTCGATTTCCTATCATAAAATATGGTTCATTGATAAGTTTAGAATTATTCTCGTATGAATATACTATTTCTACATTTGTTCTTACTGATTATAGTTGCCAATGGCACGCCAATACTATTGCGTTATCTTTTCAAAAAACGATTTGCTTACCCGTTTGATCTGGGTTATGAATTTCTTGATGGCAAACGTTTGCTGGGCGATTCAAAAACTTGGCGTGGCATTATTGGTGCCTTAGTTATCACCAGTCTGTTCTCGTTGCTAATTGGATACAGTTTATTGACCGGTTTGCAAATCGCTCTTGGTGCAATGATTGGCGACTTGATTTCCAGTTTTATTAAGCGACGCCTTAGCATGCGTACCAGTTCGAGGGCGCCTGTGCTGGACCAAGTTCCAGAATCACTGCTTCCAGCCTTGTTAGTGATGCAAACGTTTTATTTAACCCCATTGACTATTTTCTTTCTAGTACTATTGTTCTGTATTTTCGAACTTGCATTTTCAACTGTCCTTTTTAAGATTGGTGTACGCCGAAGACCATACTGAGTACAAAAAATCATGAAGCCTATGGATCCAGAAATTTATAATTGGCCAAATTTTGTTAGCGCTATCCGTATTCTAATGGCCCCTATTTTGATTGTCCTGGCAGTCAATCAGCAACCAGATTGGTATATTGGTGTCCTGATTTTTACGGTCTTTACCGATGTGCTAGATGGTTTTCTGGCACGCACTTTGAATCAAATTACAGAAATGGGCGCACGCCTGGACAGCTGGGGTGATTTCATTGTTTATTCCACTATGGCATTGTGTGCTTGGCTACTCTGGCCGGAAATTGTCAAACAAGAAGAAATTTATTTCTTAAGTATTATTGCCAGCTTCACGCTTCCGGTTATCGTTGGTATCGTTAAGTTTAAATCATTGACCAGTTATCACACTTGGAGCGTTAAGGTTGCGGTAGCCGTAACTATCATTAGTTACATCCTATTATTTGGTGGCTGGTTTGATTGGCCATTTAAGGTCGCTGCTATTATCTGCATGATTGCAGCAATTGAAGAAACGATGATTACTTTATTGATGCATCATCAACATGTTGATGTGCGAACGGTGTGGCAAGCTTTGAAATATAATAAAATGGATAAGCGAAAATAGCACACTGTTCTTTATCTTTTGCTGTGTTGCAATTCGTTGTGAACTCGTTCGCTTTTCACTGCGCTTTGCCAAAAATAAACAACAATGCACTCTAAGCACCATCCAACTGAGAATTTTAGGTTTAAGCAATAAATCGTTCGAAAAGGATCAGAATCTTATTTTTCTATATGAATTATATGAAATAATTGCTACAAGTTAATGAAGAAGGAGTAAAACGTGGATTTTGAAATTAAATTTGCAAGTCCTGAGAAACAGCGTGGTGCTTGCGTGGTTGTGGGTGTTTTTGAATCACGAAAGAAAACAGATACAGCAAAAGTAATTGATCAGACTTCAGATGGGTATATTAAAACCATCTTGAGTAGGGGAGATATGGATGGTAAACCCAATACAACGCTATTGCTTCATGATGTGCCGGGTATGCAATGTAAACGCGTGTTACTGGTAGGGCTAGGGAAAGAAAAAGAGTTTGGCGATAAGGCATTTCTAACAGCAACGCAGGCTGTTTTCAACGCATTCCAGAAAACAGGAGTGACTGATGCCGCGATCTTCTTGACGGATATTCCAGTGTTGGAACGTGATGTCAATTGGAAGATAAAGCAAACGGTCTTGTTAGCAGGGAGTAGCGATTATCAATTTGATCAGTTAAAAAGTAAGCCGGAAGAAAGAAAATATGGTTTGCGTAAGTTGATTTTAGGAATAAGTAATCGGGCTGATTTGGCGGCAGGAAAGCAAGCCCTGCAACAAGGTCAAGCCATTGCGAAAGGTATGAGTCTGACAAAAGACCTTGGGAATCTTGCACCAAATATCTGTACGCCAACTTATTTGGCTAAACAAGCCAAGGATATGGCCAAAGAACATAAACTAAAGGCCACTGTCTTAGGGCGAAAAGAGATGGAAAAATTGGGTATGGGTTCCCTTTTGTCCGTCGCGCAAGGTAGTGATCAGCCAGCCAAGCTGATTGTTCTGGAATACCAAGGGCAAGCTAAAAAAGAAAAACCGGTGGTGTTGGTTGGTAAAGGCGTTACTTTTGATACGGGTGGCATTTCATTAAAACCATCTCCAGATATGGATGAGATGAAATATGATATGAGCGGTGCAGCAAGTGTTTTGGGTACGATGTTAGCCGTAGCTGAAATGAAACTGCCGATTAACTTAGTTGTGATTGTGCCTGCGACAGAGAATATGCCCAGTGGGTGTGCAACTAAACCGGGTGATGTAGTGACCAGTATGTCCGGTCAAACCATTGAAGTGCTAAATACCGATGCGGAAGGACGCTTGATTTTATGTGATGCCTTAACCTATGCGGAGCGCTTTAAGCCGAAAGCAGTGATTGATGTGGCGACACTGACGGGGGCTTGTGTCATTGCTTTGGGCCATGTGGCGACAGGTTTGATTAGTAATGATGATAAATTGTCTCAGGAATTATTGAATGCGGGTAAACAAGCAGCAGACCAGGCTTGGCAATTGCCGCTATGGGATGATTATCAAGATTTATTGAAGAGTAATTTTGCGGATATGGCGAATATTGGCGGGCGCGCCGCTGGAACTATTACAGCCGGATGTTTTTTGTCGCGTTTTACTAAGGAATATCGATGGGCACATTTGGATATCGCTGGAACTGCTTGGAAATCCGGTAAGGAAAAGGGTTCGACAGGGCGGCCTGTTCCATTGTTAAGTCAATTTTTGATTGAACAGGCTGAAGTCTGAGGTGAATGAGTTCGGTTGATTCAATTAAAGTGACAAAGCTGGGTCAGCCGTTTTCTTCTTATGTTTACCTGACCATGTTGGTCATGGATTACTCAAGCGCTTAATAAAGTTACATTTACTATAGGTTTAGCTATGGCGGACACAGATAAATTGGCGGTTCTCATCGATGCGGATAATGCTCAGCCAAGTATTATTGATGATTTGTTGGCGGAGATTGCGAATTATGGTGTGGCTAGTGTCAAAAGAATTTATGGCGATTGGACGTTGCCTGCATTAAAAGGCTGGAAGGAGGTTCTTTTGCAACATTCTATTCAGCCAGTGCAGCAATTTGCATACACGAAAGGTAAAAACGCAACAGATAGTGCAATGATCATTGATGCTATGGATTTATTGTATACCGATAAATTTGACGGATTCTGCATTGTGTCCAGTGATAGTGATTTCACTAAATTAGCTTCCAGAATAAGGGAGTCTGGTTTGATGGTATACGGGTTTGGTGAACAAAAGACCCCTTCTGCTTTTGTTTCAGCTTGCGATAAGTTTATTTATACGGAAGTGCTACGTGTAAAGATTGATGAAAGCCAAGATAGTATCAAGAAGAAGACTGGCAGTGAATTGAAGCGAGATACGAAGTTGGTTGGTTTGTTACGTAATGCGATTGATGCGTCTTCGGATGAGAGTGGTTGGTCACAATTAGCGCCAGTTGGTAGTAATATTGCAAAACAGGCACCTGATTTCGATCCTAGGAATTATGGCTACCGAAAACTGGGTGAGTTAGTTGCTGCAATCAAACTTTTTGACATAGAAGAAAGGCAAATTAGCGGCAGCAACTTAAGGGTGCTTTACATTCGTGATAAACGGAAAAAATAAGTGTTTTGAAGTATTAAAACCGTTCCAGAATAGTGTCTTTTGCAACGGGCAATGTGTCAGAGTAGTCTCTGCTGAAATGCAAACCACGACTTTCATGTCGTAGTAACGCACTACGGACAATCAGGTCGGCGGTGTCAACTAAGTTACGTAGTTCTAGCAGATCACTTGAGACCCGAAAGTGGGTGTAGTATTCGTCGATTTCTTCACGTAAAAGTTCTATTCTGCGTTGGGCGCGTTGTAGGCGTTTTGTTGTACGTACAATGCCAACATAACTCCACATGAACCGACGTAATTCATCCCAATTGTGCGAAATGACAATTTCTTCGTCGGCGTCGGTGACACGACTCTCATCCCAATCCGGTAATTTTACTAATGAAGCTGGGGATTGACTCAAGATATCCAAAGCTGCAGCTTGTGCTATGACAAGGCATTCAAGCAAAGAGTTACTGGCTAGTCGATTCGCACCATGCAATCCGATATGTGCGGTTTCGCCGATCGCATAGAGATTATTTAGATCAGTTTTACCATGCTTGTCGGTTATGATGCCTCCGCAAGTATAATGTGCAGCCGGTACAACCGGGATCGGTTCTCGTGCGATGTCGATGCCTAGTTGTAAACAGCGTGAATAGATATTTGGAAAGTGGCTCTTTAAGAAGTCAATCGGTTTATGCGAAATATCCAGGTAAACACAATCCAGTCCATGTTTTTTCATCTCAAAGTCAATGGCGCGCGCCACAATATCACGTGGCGCAAGTTCTGCGCGTGAATCGTGCTTGGACATAAACTGTTCGCCATTAGGAAGTTTTAATAATCCGCCTTCGCCGCGAACGGCCTCACTAATTAAGAATGTTTTGGCAAATGGGTGATACAGGCAAGTTGGATGGAATTGAATGAATTCCATATTAGCAATACGGCAGCCGGCCCGCCATCCCATAGCAATTCCGTCACCGGTTGCGGTATCGGGGTTAGTTGTGTACAGATAAACTTTACTAGCGCCACCTGTGGCCAGGATAGTGTTTTGTGCGGTGAGGGTTCGTACCCTATCATTTTTCGTGTCTAGAATATAGGCACCAAAACAGCACCGGTTATCTTCATCTGGGTAATCTGGGATTTTTTCGCTGGTAATGAGATCAATCGCTATATGGTGTTCAAGAATCTTGATATTGGGGTGCTGCCTGATTTTCTCGATTAGGGTTTGTTGAATTGCTTTGCCGGTTGCGTCACCACTATGGATAATACGGCGAACACTATGGCCGCCTTCGTTAGTCAGGTGGTAGCCGGTTTCGCTGCCGTGCTCGCGCGTGAATTCAACGCCTTGGTCGATTAACCATTGTATTGCAGCAGGCGCTTGCTCTGCGACATACTGGGTAACTGTTTTGTCACATAAGCCTGCGCCAGCGATTAGTGTGTCCTGTACATGCTGTTGGGGAGAGTCATTTCCGGATAATGCTGCGGCAATTCCACCTTGTGCCCATCCACTTGCCCCATCGGTGATCGACAATTTAGTGACGATGCAGACTTTCTTTTCTTGCGCTAAATTCAGCGCAAGGGTAAATCCAGCCAGACCGCTTCCAATAATT
This sequence comes from Nitrosomonas sp., assembly GCA_021774195.1. Lineage (GTDB taxonomy): Bacteria > Pseudomonadota > Gammaproteobacteria > Burkholderiales > Nitrosomonadaceae > Nitrosomonas. The sequence continues at coordinate 34,769 of JAJFJJ010000056.1, forward strand.
AATGTATCAAAATAATTGTTTTGCATTTAGGCTGTAGTTTGGTTGAAAAATATAAATTAAGAATGTTGAATCATAGCAGACCCAGTGAGTTTTCATTCATATATCCATTTTGCTGCCGTTTCTTTTGACAATAAATTGATAGCTCGGTGAACTAATAATGATGATGAGCTGTCTTTTAAGTGGGTAATTTACAATTTCCAGGATTCTTTTAAATGGCTTTACTTGATTTGTTGTACCATAGTGCGGCATATAAAAAAATTAAGGGGCGGGTGATTCAATTACGGACCGTTTGTTATGGCTGATAATTTCCATATAAATCATAACGGTTCATGTTCAATTAATGCCCCCTTTCTAACTAGAAAAGCTCAGGGATCGAGTAGTATGAGTGATCGGGAAGTCGATCAGCAATTAGTGGAACGTGTTCAAAATGGAGACAAACAAGCATTCGGTTTACTGGTAACAAAATATCAGAGAAAGCTTGCGCGTTTGTTGTCACAATTTATTCGTGATCCAGCGGAAGTTGAAGATGTTGCACAAGAAACTTTTATAAAAGCATATCGAGCGTTGCCTTCGTTTAGGGGTGATAGCGCTTTTTATACTTGGTTATATCGTATTGGTATTAACACAGCCAAGAATTTTTTGGTTTCTAAAGGCAGGCGTGCTCCGACACTGCAAGGTGTTGATGCTGAAGAAGCGGAAAATTTTGAAGGAAGTAGTGCATTAAGAGAAATAAATACACCTGAAAGTGAACTGATGAGCAAACAAATTGCCCAAACAGTTAACCAAACATTAGCGCGATTGCCTGAAGAATTGAGAACCGCAATAACTTTAAGAGAAATGGATGGCCTAAGTTATGAAGAAATTGCTAATATAATGGATTGTCCAATTGGAACGGTACGTTCACGTATTTTCCGTGCGCGTGAAGCAATTTCTGAAGAATTGCGTCCTTTATTGGGGACTAGTAAAGACAAGAGGTGGTGATGTGAAGAATAAAGTATCTGCGATGATGGACGGTGAGCTAGAGAAACGTGAAGCTGATGAAATTATTGCAACGTTAAAAAAAGATGAAGATATACAGGAAAATTGGGAAACCTATCATGTAATTGGTGATGCATTGAGGCAATCTGAAAAACTGTCAATAGATATTTCTCATCGCGTTAATGTCCAACTCAGTTCAGAGCCAACCATATTGGCACCGACAATTAAACCATCCCAATCGATTAGATTTGCTAAACAAAAGATTTTTGCTGTTTCAATAGCGGCTTCAATTGTTGCAATGGTTACGGCTTGGTTTGGTTTCCAATATCAATTAGAACCCCAACAAATGATTATTGCTGAGCGTCCAAGTATTGAAAGTAATAGACCGATGCAGCCCGTTATGGTATCAACACCACCACCATCAATAGTTTACCACCACCCTGCCGCAGAAATTAATGACTACCTATTTGTGCACAGGGAGTTTTTGCCGGGAACAGTAACAAATGGACAAACTGTTTTTGTGCGCCCGGCTGTGGAGTCGCATAAGACTTACGGTAGCTATCAGGATATACGTCACCCATAGTGGAAGTGTCCTGTAGTAAGGTTCTTGACCATATTATTTTTATTAATCAGAACAGTTGATTTGTCCTGGATGATCAGTAATACCTCGTTAAATATGTTTTTTCCAGTTAAAGCGAGTGCTTTGCAGCATATTCTTTTTCGTATGCTGTTAGTATTATCTTTAACTATCTTTTGTATGCAGAAAGTTCATGCAGAAGCCCCTCCTATTTCTTCAAATGAAGCACTAAGCTGGCTAAAAAAAATAGCGATTGCTCCTCGGGTACATAATTATCTGGGTACTTTCGTTTATTATGCAGATGGTCATGTCGAGTCATCTCATATTACTCATTTGGTCAGTGAGAATCGTGAGCAAGAGAAAATCGAGGTCTTGGATGGAATGCCACGTATTGTCTATCGTGATAATGATCAGATGACCTGTTTTTTGCCCGAAAGTAAAAGGGTTTATACGGAACAGAGATGGTTTCGAAAATTCTTCCCCGATCTTTTGCCGCAATCACTTGGCGATGTTGATAAGAGTTACCACGTGACTATGGGGGAACGTGAGCGCGTTGCCGGTCATGAGTCTCAAATAGTATTACTGGCGCCACGTGATAATCTTCGCTATGCTCATAAATTCTGGATTCATGTGGATAGCGGCTTGCTTTTGAAAGCTGCAGTTATGGATGCTGATGAGATAATTGAACAATTTGCATTTGCGCAATTAGAGGTGGATAGGGAAATCAGTACCAACTTAGTTGAGCCAGGTGATACTTTTGATGAGATTGGTTGGCAAATGACCAATCTGAAGACTGTGGTCTTAAAAGAGGGCGAATTGCCATGGCAGGTCGATGGCGCGCCAGCAAATTTTAAGAAAATAATTGAGATGCGGCGTAACCTGACCGGGAAGCAAGACTTGGTGGATCATATTGCTTTATCTGATGGTTTGGCAACCGTATCAATCTTTATTGAGCCATTTAACGAGCATTCATCACCACTTGTGCCAGGCTTTTATTCCAGTCGAGGTGCAATTAATATTTATGTCCGTTCTTTTGATGACCATAAAATCACGATTGTTGGTGAAGTGCCATTTGAAGCCATTAAACAAATTGGTGATTCTGTTTTTAATCAGCAGCTGGGTTCTGTCGCTGAGAATTAATGCATTGAGCGTTTGAGGGACAATCGACTTCAGATTGTTTATTAAATGGGAAGTCAGTTTTATTATCACTTAAAGTTTATATCAAGGATGAAGATAATGCGTCAGTTTGTTTTAATTATTTTACTTGTCTCGTCAACATTCGTTTTTGCTCAGACGAATCAATTACCGAATTTTACTGGCCTGGTTGAGAAACATGGCGCAGCAGTTGTGAATATTAGTACTGTACAAACGCAACGTGGATCAATGCAGCAGTTAATGCCTGAATTTCCGAATATTCCTGAAGATTCTCCGTTTTATGAGTTTTTTAAGCGTCATATGCAGCCTTTTTCAACCCCGAGAAAATCAGAGCCAAGGTCTATGGGATCAGGTTTTATTATTAGTGCGGACGGCTATGTTCTGACTAATGCGCATGTGGTAGAAACAGCGGATGAGATTACAGTAAAGCTTAACGATAAAAGAGAGTTTGTTGGCGAAGTGGTTGGGACAGATAAAAAAACAGACATTGCCTTAATTAAAATTGATGCTGATGATTTGCCTATTGTGACAAAAGGCGATCCGGATGAACTGAAAGTTGGTGAGTGGGTGATTGCTATCGGCTCCCCTTTTGGTTTTGAAAACAGTGTGACAGCAGGTATCGTCAGTGCGAAAGGGCGTTCGCTGGCGCAAGAAAATTATGTGCCTTTTATCCAAACCGATGTGGCCATTAATCCAGGAAATTCTGGCGGACCATTATTCAATATGGAGGGTGAGGTGGTTGCCATCAATTCACAAATCTATAGTCGTACAGGTGGCTTTATGGGACTGTCATTTGCTATACCCATTAATGTTGCGACGGATATTGCTAATCAATTAAAAGATGGCGGCAAGGTGCGTCGTGGCAGAGTTGGCGTAATGATTCAGGAAGTCACCAAAGAACTGGCTGAGTCTTTCGGGTTATCCGAGGCGCGAGGTGCATTAGTTGTTTCAGTCCAAGAGGGTGCGCCAGCTGATAAAGCGGGTATTGAGGCGACAGATATTATTCTTGAGTTTGACGGTAAAGAAGTAGAAACTTCCGCTGATTTGCCGCGTATGGTTGGTAATACGACGCCGGGTTCTAAAGTGTCTGTTAAAGTTTGGCGCGACGGTTCCATCAAGAAAATAAAAATAGAGGTCGGCGAAATTCCAACTGATGAAACGACAGAGAGCCATCAAGCTAAACAGGGTAAGCAATCGGATACGTCAAATCGTCTTGGATTAGTATTAAGTGAGTTGACTGAGAAACACAAAAAACAGCTCAAAGTAGGGAATGGCTTATTGGTAGAAAATGTCGTGTCTGGTATCGCCAGTCATGCAGGGATTCGTTCCGGTGACGTTATTCTTGGGATGAATAGTAAGGATGTGAAGAATGTTAAACAGTTTAATCAATTGCTAGAGCGCGTTGAGAAAGGACGCAACATCGCTTTGTTAATCCGACGCGGTGATTTAAATACGTTTATAACTATGAAGCTAACCGATGACGAACAATAATCCAGTATGACGAAATCTAATCAAAAGTTACATTTTGTTGTTTATGGACGTGAAGAATGCCATCTTTGCCAGGAAATGATTGTTGCTTTGCATAACTTGCAAGCGCAACGATCATTTGATCTGGAGGTTATTGATATTGATAAGGATGCGGAGTTAGTTAAACGCTATAACGATAAAGTGCCAGTGCTAATGTCGTTATCAGATCAAGAAGAGATCTGTCATTACCATCTTGATTTGGCTGCTTTTGATGCTTATGTTGCAAAAACTCTTTAGGATTTGGGGTTCCTAAAAGAATGGTCAAGTTGATGATTATGATTGGGTTTAATTGATAAACTTGTAAAGAAAATACTCTCTTCGGTTAGACCTCTGTTTGTTCGTCCATATGGAACTCTTGTGGTTCTAGTCAATAATTACTATTGAGTAATTTTAAAATTGCATTGACGTTGGTGGGTTTACTAAACAGGTAACCTTGTGCATTCCTACAATCAAGGTTTTTGAGAATCTTAAGTTGTTCTGATGTTTCTACGCCTTCAGCGATGATTCGATATCCTAACTTGTAACCCATGTCAATCATAGAGCCGATGAGGAGTCGGGCTTTTTTATCGACAAGTATGTCATCAACAAAATATTTATCGATCTTCAGGCAATCAACCTTAAGGTGTTTAAGAGAAGCAAAAGATGAATACCCTGTTCCGAAGTCGTCGATTGCCAGTGAAACACCCAAGTTTTTCAAGTCCTGTAAAATAGAGAGATTCCGTTGATCCGTCTGCGCAACACTTTCGGTAACTTCTAACTCAAGTTCTGTTGGGGTCATTCCTGTTTCATCGAGAATCCGTTTAATTAGCGGTACAATTTCCTTGTCGAGAAAATGGTTGGGAGAAATATTGACGGTCATACGCAGAATAGGAGCCTCTTCTTTTTTCCAAGCAACTGCCTGACTGCAGGCTGTGCGTAATACCCATTCGGTGAGTGGTTTAATCATGCCGATTCTTTCGGCTGTGGCAATAAAATCAACTGGTGAGATTTGGCCCAGTTGAGGGTGGTTCCAGCGTGATAATGCTTCGACACCAATAATTTTACCAGTATTTATGCAAACCTGAGGTTGGTAAACGAGTGATAACTGTTGTTTCTCAATCGCTTCCCTAAGGTGTTGTTCAACCTGAAAACGGTACTCTGCCTTATGGGTGAGCTCTGGCTTATAAAAGGCATACTGGTTTTTCCCGTTTTCCTTCGCCGCATAAAGTGAGGTGTCTGCAGCTTTTACTAAGGTTGCTGAATTTTTTCCATCATCAGGGAAGTGTGCGATTCCAATACAGCAAGTTGGCGTGAGTTTCCTGTTAGAAATCTTGATGGGTTGAGAGATTACATCAAGACAACGTTGTGCGAGATTGGCAGCATAATCATCATTGATTTCTTCAGCAAGAATGCAGAACTCATCGCCACTGAGACGTGCAACAAAATCATTGTCACGGCAGGTGCCTTTCAAACGTTTTGCAATGGTCGTGAGGAGCTTGTCGCCTGCGTCATGCCCAAGACTGTCGTTAACACGCTTGAAATCATCTAGGTCGATATATAGTAGGCCGAATCGGTGATGATGTCGGTCAGATGTTTTTATTAATTTTTCAATGCGTTGATAGAAGTGAGCGCGATTCGCAAGTCCTGTTAGCGTATCGGTATAGGCTAACGCCCGAATACGTTTTTGCGCCTGATCCCGCTCCATGACAATTCCGGTAAGTCTTGCCGCAGATTTGAGGTCATTTGATTCCTCTTGATTAGGCAGTCCAGGGTGGTTGTAATACATGCCAAATGCACCTAAGACTTTCCCGTAGGAATTTATAATGGGTTCAGACCAACAACTGCGCATGCCATGAGGTAGTGCGAGGTGTTTGATTTTTTCCCATTTAGGGTCTGTCTCAATATTCTCAACTAGAACACGTTTGCCGGTATAAGTAGACGTTCCACACGAACCAACACTGGGACCGTTTTCCAGACCGTGTAACGCATGACAATATTCTTTTGGTAGGCTTGGTGCGCCACCGTGCAATAGTTTATTACCATGTAATTCAAGCATAGAACAGCGCAATCCAGGGTGACGTTCTTCATACATTAGTGCAATGGCACTGTAGATGTCGGATGCTGGACGTCCTATAGCGATCATTTCAAGAATCTGGGCATTGTTGTCAGCAAATGTTTCTGCCTTTTTGCGCTCTGTTATATCGATATGTGTTCCAACCAGACGGATAGGTTTATCATCGAATTCGCAAGTTACCTTAAAGCCACGGGACAGTACAAAAATTTGATGGCCATCCTTATGATGCATACGCATTTCGACTTCAAATGAATCTGCTTGGCCAGCTAAGTAATCCTGAACCTTTTTTAACACCATGTCCTTATCATTGGGATGAACCAGACTTGCCCAGGTGTTTATAGTGCCATCAAGTTCATTTTCACCATAACCTAACATGCTTTTCCAGCGAGGAGAGTAATAGACTTCATCCGTTTCAAGATTCCAATCCCACAGCCCATCGTTAGCACCACGCATAGCCAGAGAAAATCGCTCTTCACTTTTATAAAGTTCAGCAGTACGATTTTCTGTCGTCAGTTTGACTGCAGCCAGTTTTGTACGTAATTGCTGAATCTCCTCAAGCAACTGAAACTTAGATTTATAAGCGTTATTCATGATTGTCACATAACTGTCCCAAAATGAATCGTCTTGTTAGGATAACATTTTGACGTCAAATGGAAACAACCGAAATTGGTTATTGAGAGGTTTTTGTAAAGACTGGGTAACTGAGTCTTGTATTCAGGTACGGTATTTCTTAAGCGATTTAACTCAAAGATAAGTTGTTCTATCGCTTACAATCGTATAATCAATTGCCGCTTGAAGAAGCGGTGCAGAATAAACAATGAATGAAGTGATAGAAAAAGACAAATAGTATCAATTGTTTTGATGGAAAGGCGCACTTGCTATAAAATAGTGCGTTTTTTGTGTTGTGTGCAAATTGTTGTGCAGATTCACATAATAACCTAATAAGTAGATCTCAATTGTCTCCAGTTAATAAACACATACGTAACTTTTCTATCATTGCCCATATTGATCATGGTAAATCGACGCTGGCTGATCGCATCATTCATTTATGCGGCGGTTTGTCCGAACGTGAAATGGAGTCTCAAGTTCTTGACTCGATGGATCTGGAGCGAGAAAGAGGGATTACCATCAAAGCGCAAACCGTTGCATTACGTTATAAAGCAAGAAGTGGAGAGATCTATTTATTAAATTTAATTGATACCCCCGGCCATGTTGATTTCTCTTATGAGGTCTCACGATCATTGGCGGCATGTGAAGGTGCTTTACTCGTTGTTGATGCCTCGCAGGGTGTTGAAGCACAAACAGTAGCGAATTGCTATACGGCTATTGAGCAAAATGTTGAGGTGATTCCGGTATTAAATAAAATAGATTTGCCAGCTGCCGAACCTGAACGGGTGATCGAAAATATTGAAGATGTGATCGGAATTGATGCCCATGATGCGTTACGAGTTAGTGCTAAAACGGGGGAAGGTGTAGAAGATGTTCTAGAAGCCGTCATAGCGAATATCCCCATGCCAAAAGGTGATCCAGATGCGCCCCTAAAGGCGTTAATTATTGACTCCTGGTTTGATAATTATGTTGGTGTTGTGATGTTGGTACGTGTTGTTGATGGCGTGCTCAAACCGGGTAACAAAATTTTATTGATGGCCAGTAAAACAGCCCAGCTTTGTGAGCAAGTTGGTGTGTTTATGCCGAAATCAGTTACCCGTGAGTCATTAAGTGTTGGTGAAGTTGGTTACATCATTTCAGGTATTAAAGAGCTGGGTGTTGCAAAAGTTGGTGATACGGTAACTTTGGCAAATCAGCCGGCGATAGAACCGCTTCAAGGTTTTAAAGAAATAAAACCACAAGTTTTTGCTGGCTTGTATCCGGTTGAGTCCAATCAATATGATGCCTTGCGTGCGGCGTTGGAAAAATTGAAATTGAATGATTCCTCATTACAATTTGAGCCAGAAACTTCTCAGGCATTAGGTTTTGGTTTCCGTTGCGGATTTTTGGGTTTGTTGCATATGGATATTGTGCAAGAACGCCTGGAGCGTGAGTATGATATGGATTTGATAACCACCGCGCCAACTGTGGTCTATCAAATTTTAATGCGTGATGAGTCTATATTAGAGATAGAGAATCCATCAAAAATACCGGATGTTTCAAAAATTGCAGAGATCCGTGAGCCGATTATTACGACAACCATTTTAGTTCCTGAAGAATATGTTGGCGCAGTCATTACATTATGTGTTGGAAAGCGTGGTGTGCAGAAGAACTTGCAATATATGGGCAGGCAAGTGATGCTGACTTATGAAATGCCGCTTAATGAAGTGGTGATGGATTTTTTTGATCGGCTTAAATCAACCAGTCGTGGTTATGCTTCGCTGGATTATGAGTTTAAAGAGTTCCGGTCCTCTGATTTGGTGAAACTGGATATCTTGATTAATGGCGATAAAGTTGATGCGCTGTCGTTAATTGTTCATCGGAGTAATAGCCAATTTCGCGGGCGTGAACTGGCGCAAAAAATGCGTCAATTAATTCCTCGTCAAATGTTTGATATTGCCGTACAAGCAGCTATTGGGGCGCATATTATTGCCAGAGAAAGTGTCAAAGCACTGCGAAAAAATGTATTGGCGAAATGTTATGGCGGTGACATATCTCGTAAGCGTAAGTTATTGGAAAAACAGAAAGCCGGTAAAAAACGCATGAAAATGGTCGGTAATGTCGAGATTCCTCAAGAAGCATTTCTGGCAATCTTGCAGGTTGATAAAAAATAAGGTATCAAACGATTTAGTTCACTCCAAATTCGCCGTTTCAGTGTTACAAAATGATTATTTACATGTGTAAACTCACATTTTATGCCTTGAGTTGACGAATTTTAGGGGTAATCAGATCAGTTGCCGCAATATACTGAGTAGTTGCTAAGGCGTATCTGTACAGTAAGCATGGCCTTTGTTAAAAATAAAACGCGTTATTCAGTACATATGAATTTTAAATACTTTGTCAGATTTTTACAGGAAAAATCATGAATTTCCCTTTGGTTTTATTGGTGTTGCTTGTTTTAACTGGTAGCATCTGGTTGTTGGACCATTTTGTCCTGAGACACAAAAGAGCGGCTCAAGAAAGTGAGCCCTGGTGGGTTGAATATCCAAAAAGTTTTTTCCCGATTATTCTCATTGTTTTTTGTTTACGCTCTTTTATCATCGAACCATTTAAAATACCGTCCGGATCCATGATTCCAACCCTGCAGGTCGGTGATTTTATCATTGTCAATAAGTTTACTTATGGCATCAGGTTGCCGGTCATTAACAAAAAAATTATGGATATGAATGAGCCACAACGTGGTGATGTCATGGTTTTTCGTTACCCGGAAGATGCTTCTATTGACTATATTAAACGGGTTGTCGGTGTGCCGGGCGATATGGTTACTTACCACAATAAACAATTGATTGTGAATGATGAAGTGGTTAAATTAGATTATATCGGCGAGTATAAATATGTGGAAGCTGGTTTAGGTTATATTTATTCGGATCAATTCGATGAATACCTGGGTGAAGATAGCCATTCTATCTTGATTAATCAGGAAGTGGGCGGATTACAATTCGCAAATGTCCGGCACTTTCCGCATCGAGATAATTGTCGATACCATCGAGCAGGGTTTACTTGCGAAGTTCCTGAGGGCAATTATTTCACCCTCGGTGATAATCGAGATAGCAGTAGTGACAGTCGTTATTGGGGTTTTGTGCCGGAAGAAAATATTGTCGGTAGGGCATTTATGATCTGGTGGAACTTTAATGATCTTGATCGTGTTGGCTTATCAATTGAATAATTGATTATTTTCGTAACGATTTAGCTTACCCCTAGAATTCACCATTTCTGTGTTACAAAATGATCATTTGCACGTGTAAACTCACATTTTGTGCCTTGAACTGATGAATTCTAGGGGCAATCAGAACAGTTACCGAAATATGCTGAATAGTTACTGATTTTCTTTATTTAGGAGGAAGGCATGGCGCTGCAAAATCAGAAAGGGTTTAGCTTGTCTGGGTTGTTGATGTGGTCGGTTGCTCTAGTGTTAGCTGCGATTCTGGGTATGAAAGTGGTGCCTGTATATATCGAAAATGCTACGATTAAAAAAAATTTGGTTGCCGTTGTTAATGATGCCAGTCTACAGAATGCATCCGCCAGCCAATTAAGGAATTCCTTTGCAAAACGTGCGCGCATTGATAATATCGATGTAATAACGACAAAAGATATTGTGATAAAAAAAGAGAAGGGTAATTTGATCTTGAGTACTAATTACATTGTTTTGGTGCCACTGGTCGCAAATGTTTCGTTACATTTTGATTTTGAAACGAGTAGTGAATGATTGTTAGAGTGAAATCATGCTTGGCGATAAGAAAGCATTATTAACCGCTTTCTGTAATCGCTTAGGGTATACTTTTACGCATCCCAAGCTATTGCGCGAGGCGTTAACTCATCGGAGTCTCGGTGTTTTACATAATGAACGTCTTGAATTTTTGGGGGATAGTGTTTTAAATTGTGCCGTTGCTGGATTAGTGTTTAGGCGCTTTCCAGAGATTCCAGAAGGATATTTATCTCGACTTCGCGCCAACCTGGTTAATCAGCAAGCGCTGTCTGATTTGGCGCTTGAATTGGAGATGGATCAATTGATTTTGCTGGGTGAAGGTGAAATGAAAAGTGGTGGCAGTCGTCGCCCATCGATACTTGCCGATGCTTTTGAAGCGGTGTTAGGGGGTATTTATCTGGATAGTGATTTTGCCAGTGCTGAGGCCGTTGTGGTAAAGCTATACACGCCAATGATTGAGCAGATTGATTCAAGTTCGCAAGGAAAAGACCCTAAAACGCTGCTGCAAGAATTTTTACAGTGTCGAAAGGTGGCATTACCTGAATACGTAGTTGTTAATACGCTGGGTAAGGCACATCAGCAGAAATTTAAAGTAGAATGTGTTATTCCTAAATTTAATGTTCGTACTTTAGGTGAAGGTGCTAGTCGGCGAAGTGCAGAGCAGGCTGCGGCAAAATTGGCGTACGAGCAGGTTTGTGCGCATCATTAAACCAGTAAGGTTTTATTAGTATGATCCCTCTTTGTTGTTACGCTGTTTCTCAGGTTCCGTTTGATGACTAACCCACAGTTTCGTACGGGTTATATTGCCATTGTTGGCAGGCCAAATGTTGGTAAATCAACATTATTGAATTACCTTGTTCAGCAGAAGATTAGTATTACCTCCAAAAAGGCGCAAACTACGCGCTATCGAATAAACGGTATCCGAACCGATCATCAGTCGCAATGTATATTTGTTGACACGCCTGGATTTCAAAAACAATATGTTAATCGTTTAAACACAGCGATGAATCGTGTCGTGACACAGAGCATGCAAGATGTTGATGTGGTCTTATTTGTTATTGAAGCAGCGCGTTTTGATCAACGTGATGGTTTGGTGTTAAAGCTATTGCCAAAAGATATACCGGTCATCCTTGTGGTTAATAAAATAGACTGCTTGGCGGATAAGAATGTATTGCTCCCTTTTCTTAAAGATATGGGAGAGCAATTCAATTTTGCGGCGATTATTCCTGTGAGTGCCGTGCAGGGAACACAAACCTCAGAGCTACTTGAAACGATTCGATCCTATCTACCAGAGGCAGCCCCTTTTTTTGCTGAAGATGAATATACTGATCGTAGCGAACGCTTTATTGCTGCCGAATTGTTGCGTGAAAAATTGTTTCGTCTGATTGGTGATGAAATACCGTATTCAACCAGTGTTGTGATTGAGCAATTCCAGCAACAAGGACATTTACGTAAAATTTATGCCAGTATTTTGGTTGATAAATCCGGTCAGAAAGCGATTGTGATTGGTAAGAATGGGGAGAAGCTTAAATTAATTGCTAGTCAAGCGCGTAAAGATATGGAAAAATCTTTTGGTCATAAAGTATATCTTGAGGTCTGGGTAAAAGTCAGAAGTGGATGGGCAGATAATGCCCATGTGTTAAAGAGCTTGGGTCATGAATAAGTCGTTTTACTTGGTGTGTTTTTGAGGGCAAAGAGATCATGATTGAACTGGGTGTGAATATTGATCATGTGGCAACATTAAGGCAGGCGCGAGGCACAACATATCCCAGTCCTATTGATGCTGCATTAATTGCGGAGCAGGCGGGTGCGGATGCTATTACACTTCATTTACGTGAAGACCGGAGGCATATCCAAGATCAAGACGTCGAAATATTGCGTGCCAGGCTGACGACCAGAATGAATCTGGAGAGTGCGGTCACCGATGAAATGGTCGATATTGCCTTACGGATTAATCCACATGATATTTGTCTGGTTCCCGAGAGGCGTGAAGAATTAACCACAGAGGGTGGTTTGGATGTGATTAAGCATTTTAATCAAGTGAGTCACGCATGTGATCGGCTTGGTGCGGCAGGTATACGTGTGTCATTGTTTATTAATGCTGATGAAGCTCAAATTGAAGCGGCAAAAAGAGCCAATGCGCCGGTGATCGAGATTCATACCGGTGGTTATGCGGATGCGGCAACATCCGAAGCACAAAAAGAAGAATTGTCGCGAATTTACCATGCGGTTAATTTTGGTTTAGATCAGGGATTAAAAGTTAACGCTGGACATGGTTTGCATTATCAGAATGTGCAATCGATTGCGAGAATTCCAGGGATTGCTGAACTGAATATTGGTCATGCCATTATTGGTCATGCTATTTTTGTTGGCCTTGAGAATGCCGTTAAAGAGATGAAACATTTGATTCAAGAGGCGTGTGTGTGATCTATGGTATTGGCACAGATATTGTCGACCCAGTTAGAATTGCAGCTTCATTGGAGCGATATGGCGAAAAATTTGCCCGCCGAATTCTGACCAACAGTGAATGGGTCGAGTATAGTAATAGCAGTAAACCGGTTGTTTTTCTGGCCGGTCGATTTGCTGCCAAGGAGGCATTTTCCAAGGCGATGGGGACAGGTTTACGTTATCCGGTAAGCCTAGACTTTATTACGGTAACGCATGATGATCTGGGAAAGCCATTTTTCAAATTTCATGCTGATCTTGATCAATTTATTGATGAACGCGGTGTTACCAATCATCATTTATCGATTAGTGATGAGATGAATCTTACTTGTGCTTTTGTTATTCTGGAGAAATAACTATGTCACTCGGGCCAGTAATGCTCGATATCGAGGGTACGCAACTCACTGATGATGATGTCAGAAGACTTAAGCATCCTTTAACCGGTGGGGTTATTCTTTTTTCCAGAAACTATGACAATCACCGTCAACTGGCCGAACTGACCAGTCACATCCATTCCCTGAGAAGCCCACATTTACTGATTGCAGTCGATCATGAAGGTGGACGAGTACAACGTTTCCGAAAAGATTTTACATGCTTGCCGCCAATGCGTGAGTTGGGTTTGGTTTGGGACAAAAATCCAACACGGGCGAAACACCTGGCTAAACAAGTTGGTTTTGTGCTGGCGGCTGAATTAAATACCTGTGGTGTTGACTTGAGTTTTACCCCAGTATTAGATGTGGATCATGGGCAAAGTTGTGTCATTGGTGATCGTGCTTTTCATCGTGATCCTCACGTGATTATTGAGCTGGCCCATCATTTAATGATGGGGTTGAAACAAGGCGGTATGTTGGCTGTGGGCAAGCATTTTCCTGGTCATGGTTATATTCAGGCGGATTCACATCTCGAGCGATCTATTGATAATCGCAATTATGTAGATATCGAGGCTGACGATCTCGTTCCATTTCGTTCAATGATCAATTTTGGTATTGCTGGCATTATGTCGGCACATGTCATTTATCCACAAGTCGACCAATATCCCGCCGGTTTTTCCAGAACCTGGCTACAAAATATTCTCCGTGAAGACTTGCAATTTGATGGCTGTATCTTTAGCGATGACCTTAGCATGCATGGTGTCGCTCATTTCAATTCCATAAATTCACGTGCAAAAGCTGCTTTAAATGCCGGTTGTGACATGATTCTGGTATGCAACAATCCGCAATCCTCTGATGAACTGTTGTCATCTTTACAGTGGGACATGTCGGCGATTAGTCTGGCTCGTCTGGCTAGAATGCATAGCAAAAAATATTTTGAATCAATGATAAAGCTGCGAGAAAGTAAAGAATTTGTGCATGCGGTCAGGCAGATTGGGGGACTTGGACAAAGAAATGATGAGTTGCCGTTATAGAGACGGTCACGATTATTCTTTAAATTCGTGAGCGATGTGAAAAAAATCACTTTGTTTTCACAGTTTGCGTATTAGACTAATCCATATTAATATGGTTTGTAATTTTAAAAATGTTGATAATTCAAAGTTGTAATTAATAAAGTTAATGTGTTGTTTAACTGTTGGCCATTTTTATATAAATGGCTGATTTTGACTAACCATTGAGAATGTAAGGTCTGTAAAAAGTAAGCTATGTAAAATTTAACGTCACACTTTCAAGGAGCTTCTATGTCAAATATCGCTGGCAAGGCTTATGCCATGAATGTTATTACACCGATACCCTGGTACAAGGTATGGTTAAATCGCCTTATTTTCTGGGCAGCGCTTAAAATACCAAACGTACTAAACGGATTGCTAACTTTATCTTTGATCCATTACGCACGTTGGGTCATTATTCCACGTGACAAATTTCCCCGCCTTGATCCTAGTCAACCCAAAGAGGATCTGAATTATTCTTACATGCTGTTTTTCAGCAACTTTAACGGTAGTTGGGATCAGTACGTCGATTCATTTACTTTTGCTATTCCTTCTGGGCTAGATCTTTTCTGGAAGATGAATGTCAAGTACCCCAAATCAGTACCACTGACACCATTCCATAATTACATTCAGCACAATCAGATCGATACCGCACATTACTATAATGCTTATCCAATGGCAGCTTCTAATGATGTGAAATCAGCTAAAAATGTCAAAAAAGCATTGATCGACTTTAATGCCGCATCCAGTAATAAATCACCTGATGAATTTCTCGAAGATTACAATAAATTATTGAACCAGTTGCAGAATGATTTTGGAGAGATGCGTCCTACACCAATTGTTAGCTTGGCGGCACAAGCTGTTAAGGAACGTGTTATGGAAGAGCAAAGACAGTCGCATTAATCATTTGAGAAAAGGGAGTAATCATCATGGCGAATACAAGTGGTAAAGCAACGGCATTAACCGTTCTCTCTCCAATTGTTAACCAAATTATAGATGGCAAATCATGTGCGGATATCACGCGTGAACGTTGTTATCGCTTACCTATTCATGAAAAAAGTCCATTGGCAAAAGTGCCTAATACTTATTTGGCGCGTTTATTTGTATTAGATAATGTCTATTATGAATCATTGACGGCTAGTGATTCAATCTTTAACTTTTCTGAAATTACCTCTATTTTTTCGGATTCTGCACGTCTTAAGGCCTTGCCACGCAAGGATCAATTGAAATCAAAATACCTGGTGTTTTCTACTAACTTTCATGGTGATTTAGATGAGTATCTGACCGGTATGTGGGAAAAATGGTCCTATGATGACAATGGGCAGCAAAGAGGCGTTCAGCATATTTGGGAGCATTGTGTCGCTTTTGACGGGGTAAAAGATAGTAGTAGCTTCATTAGTTACATGAAGAGATGCCAATTAGACGCAACGTTATTCTTTAACGGTTCAACGGATGATTCATTACAAGAACAGCTCAAATCACTCTATTTAAAACAAGAGTTTTCAAAGTTTGCAGCAGCGAACCAGGGGAAAAGTGCGGCAGACTTACAGCAGGCATTTAAAGTCTTTATTGAAAAGGTTCAGCCTGAGAATTTGGATCAACCTTCCTGGGTGCCTGGACAATCGACACCATAGACTTACTTTCGTTGATAAACAATAGAAAATTTTGTTAACAAATAAATGAGAATTTAATCATGACACAGAATTTAGATTTAACGGATATTCAGGGAAACATTGTAAAAGCCTATGGGTCTTCTGGGTTCTTTAAGGCACGTTATTTGTTTTTGCGGGTGGATGATGGCGATAAGGGAAGAGATTTTGTTGGTGCGATTACTTCAAAGGTTACTTCTGCTAATGAGAAATTAAAAGGAGACGACGCGCTGACAGTGACAACGAATATGGCATTTACTTATGCTGGATTGCAAGCGTTAGAGTTGCCAACCGCTTCATTAGTTGGTTTCCCAAGTGATTTTGTCATGGGTATGAGTAAGCGTAAAGATATCTTGGGTGATGATGGCCCCAGTGATCCAAAGTATTGGGACAAAATATGGCAAGAGAAAGTGCATATCTGGATTTCGATTAATGGTAAGACATCGGATGTGGTTGAAGAACGCTATCAATGGATTTTGCAACAGATTAAAGCCACTGGTGGTGTGACCTTGTTACGAGGCCATTGTGGTGAAGATGGCAATGGTAATGCGGTAGATGATTTGCCCTATCAGGATGCCAGTGTGTTGTATGAAAAAGATGGTGTGACACCGACTGCAAAAGAACATTTTGGTTATACCGATGGTATTGGCGATCCTGTTTTTGACGGGCAAACAAATAATGCCGCACGTGTGATAGGGCGTGGAAAATTAACCCGTTCTGGGGACTGGGTTCCACTTGCTACGGGTGAATTTATCTTGGGCCATGTGGATGAGG
Organism: Nitrosomonas sp.; assembly: GCA_021774195.1. Lineage (GTDB taxonomy): Bacteria > Pseudomonadota > Gammaproteobacteria > Burkholderiales > Nitrosomonadaceae > Nitrosomonas. The sequence goes on from JAJFJJ010000056.1 coordinate 51,701, forward strand.
CGATGGAATATCCGCAGACGGCACCTAGACCGGACTTGTTGTCGAATAACGGGACTTACATGGTCTATCGTAAATTACACGAAAATGTCGGTACCTTTAATAAATTTTTGGATGAGCAAAGTAAGGATTATCCAGGTGGTAAGGAATTATTGGCCGCGAAATTTTCAGGCCGTTGGCGAGATAACGGTGCGCCACTGGTTCACACCCCTGATAATGAGAGTAAAGCCGAGTGGGATAAAAAATTCGCAGCGGCTGATGACGCGACACAAAAGAGAATGCTAACGGATTTTACTTATAATGAAGACATCAGCGGTGCCAAATGTCCATTTAGTGCACATACTCGTCGTATTAACCCACGCGGCTCTTTAGAGTATGGTGTTAAAGACGCGTTTCATACCCCTGGCGCATTGGTTGATCGCCGTCGTATCCTGCGTCGCGGTTTGCCGTATGGCAAGGTGAAAGATGAAACCAGTGATAAGGGTAATCACGGGATTATATTTATGGCACTGAATGCGGATATTAAACGGCAGTTTGAGTTTGTTCAGCAGCAATGGATTAATTATGCTAATGATTTTAAACAGGGAAATGATAAGGAAGTTTTACTTGGCAACCATAGCAGTAAAGATCCCGGAAAAGTGGTTTTGCAAGTAGAACCTGGTTCCGGTAAGCCGCCACATTTTGTGAATAATATTCCTCGTTTAGTAGAAACGCGCGGTGGCGACTATTTTTTCATACCGAGTATTGGTGCATTGAAATTGATTGCTGGTGGTCTTGTCGATCCAACTTGATCATTTATTTTGGTTGTTGAGTATATGGTGGAGTCAGGAGTTGACTTCGCCATATTTGAAGCTAATAACAGCAGGAAAACAATTGGGGTAATAAAATGGCAGATTCTAAAGCAGCACAAGGCAAACTGGTTGCGTTGGTTTTTAAACATCTGGATGTGGTGTTTTCTATCCTTCGTTTTATCAAACCCAACGTGGTTTTTAAAGGCAACGCGTTGATTACCAGGTATGAAGATGTTACTGAAGTGTTGGAGCGTGATTGGGTTTTTCAGGTGCCGTATGCTGAGAAAATGGATAAGGTGACCAACGGCAGTAACTTTTTCCTGGGTATGCAAGACACAGAGCAGTACACACGGGATGTCTCAAATATGCGCCTTACCGCCAGACGTGAAGATATCAGTGAAATTATTAAGCCGTTTGTGGACAAAACCAGCATGGATATTGTAGCTGCCAGTAACGGAAAAATGGATGTCGTGCAGGAGTTAAGCCGTGTAGTACCCACACGATTAATCGGTGAGTATTTTGGCACGCCCGGCTGGGACGAGACAGAATTTTCTGAAGCAGCAACCAACATGTTCCAGTATCTATTTTATCCCGATGACCCTGAAGTAGAAAAGAAGGCGTTAGAGTCGGCGGAAAAGACGCGTAATTATCTAGATCAAGCCATTGCAGAAAGAAAGGCTAACAGAACTTCTAATGATGATGTTTTGGAACGCTGTCTGAAGCTGCAAGATGCTGGAACGCCGGGTATGACGGATCTCGATATTCGCAACAACTTTATTGGCTTGATTATTGGTGCGATTCCAACCACCTCAAAGTGTGTGGCAGTCACATTAAATCATTTGTTTAATCATCCTGAATTGTTGGTCGAAGCACAACAAGCTGCACGGGCTGATGATGATGAAAAATTAATTCAATTTGTTCAGGAAAGTTTGCGCTTGAATGCTTTTGCAGCCGGAATACAACGGATCTGTGCGGAAGATTATGTGGTTGCTAAGGGTACCTTGCGTGCAACTAAAATTCCGAAAGGGACTGTGGTGTTAGCGGCAACCCAGTCTGCCATGATGGACTGGCGCAAGATTAGAAAACCAAAGGAATTCCGTCTGGATCGCCCGGCTTATAGTTACATGCATTTCGGCTATGGGTTGCATACCTGTTTTGGACAATACATTAATTTGGCGCAGATTCCGGCCATTGTCAAAGCAGTTTTAAAACGGAATGCGTTGCGTCGTGTGTCCGACATGAAAGTGGTTGAACCATTCCCGGTCAGTCTAGAAATTGAATTTGATCAATAGAAATATTTAAAATGGTAAATTATGGAAACCAATAATACGCCGGTAAAAGTTATTTCCTTTTGTCCCAGTGCAGATGGCGAGTTAAACCGTTGGGTCATGAGTCACTATGGGCTGAATTTCGTGGAAAAAAGGCATGCGCCGCCATTCTTCTTTCTGATTCGTAAGATTTATAGTGCTAACAGTTTAGTTCTGTGTCGTGTTGGTGACAAAACTTTGGATAGTGTACGTACCATTATCGATCATTTTGAGGCGCTTGCGGATACAGAAAAAAAACTGATTCCAGGTTCTTTAGCTAAAGATATGGATACAGTCTGGCAGCGATATAATCATGATTTGGGCGGGGCTGTTGTTACTTGGGCCTACTCAAATTTGTTGCCACATAAGGATATTATGATTAGGCCACTTAGTTTGAATAGCCCCTGGCATGAGCGGTTTTTTGTCAAGCATTTTTATAGTATTCCGAAGAACTTGATTTGGAAAGTACAGAAACTGAGCAAATACGCCGCAGATGAAGCCTTTAAAGAAATTCAAACAATATTTTCTGAAGTTGATGGTTTGTTGGCGGATGGCAGGAAGTATTTGTATGGCGAGCAAATGACGCTCGCCGATCTTGCTTTTGTGGTCAGTGGCGCACCATTAGTTTTGCCTGCTGGATATGGCGGTGATCAATATGAACAAGGCCCGATCCCGACTTTTGAACAATTTCCAAAAGAGTTGCAAGAGATCATTTCAAACATGCGCCAGACCCCGGCAGGTAAATTTATTTTGAGAGTCTATGCGGAAGATCGATATCCGGCCTGACAATAAACGCGACTAATGAACGCGTTACCTTATGTGAAATAAAGGGTAAAATATCGGTAATAATTTAGTTTGTCCCTAGAATTCACTATTTCATCATAAATTTTCATAAGGTTTAAGTATGTCAGAAATTTTTGACGTCGCAGTCATTGGTGCCGGGCCAGGTGGTTATGTAGCCGCCATTCGTTGTGCTCAGCTTGGTTTGAAGACGGTTTGTATTGACGAGTGGAAGAACGCAAAAGGTCGGCCTAGTTTAGGCGGAACGTGTCTTAATGTCGGTTGTATTCCGTCCAAGGCGTTATTGGAATCGTCGGAGAACTATTACCGCGCTGTTCACAAATTTTCTGCACATGGTATCAAATCTGAAGGCACATCAATTGATGTGCCTGTCATGATTGCTCGCAAAGACAAAATTGTTACCACGTTTACTGCGGGTATCTCATCATTATTCAAGAAGAATAAAGTCACTTCGGTACATGGCCGAGGAAATTCGTTGGTGCAAGAGCCGAAAGATAATAGCTGGACTATTGGTGTGCAGGACAATGATAAAACAGAATCTGTTCGCGCCAAACACGTTATTCTGGCTACAGGCTCTACACCAAGACAACTGTCATTTGCGCCGGTTGATAATGATTTGATTTTAGATAATGCAGGTGCTTTGGCATTAACTGAAATACCCGAGCGTCTTGGTGTAATTGGTGCCGGGGTGATTGGTTTGGAAATGGGCAGTGTTTGGCGACGGCTTGGTTCTGAAGTCACTATTCTTGAAGCCATGCCGGGTTTCTTAATGGCAGCAGATGAACAAGTGGCGAAAGAAGCTAAAAAGGTGTTTAGTAAAGAACCTGGTTTAAAGATTCAAACCGGTATTGAAATTAAGTCAATTGAAACGACTAAAGGTGGCGTGACGATTAAATATAGTGATACGACTGGTGAAGAACAATCATTAGAGGTGGACAAATTGATTGTCGCTGTTGGTCGTGTGCCAAATACAACAGGGCTTGGTGTCGATCAGAATGGACTGAAGTTAGACGAGCGTGGATTCATTGAAGTGGATGCCGTCTGTTGCACAAACCTACCCAATGTTTATGCGGTTGGTGATGTGGTAAGAGGCCCAATGTTGGCTCATAAGGCATCGGAAGAAGGTGTGGCTGTGGCGGAAATGATTATGGCCAGAGAGCAAGGTAATGCCCATGAATCGGAAGGAGTCGATTTTAATACCGTTCCGTGGGTGATTTATACCGCGCCGGAAATTGCTTGGGTGGGGAAAAATGAACAACAGCTCAAGCAAGAGGGAGTTGAATATAAAGTTGGACAATTTCCATTCATTGCCAATGGTCGAGCACGTGCAATTGGTGAGGCGAGTGGATTTGTTAAGGTATTAGCTGACGCGCATAGTGATCGCGTGCTGGGCATTCATATGATAGGTCCCTATGTCTCAGAGCTAATATCAGAGGCAGTGATGGCCATGGAGTTTTCTGCCTGCAGCCAGGATATTGCAAGCATTATTCATGCGCATCCTTCGTTGTCTGAAGTGCTGCATGAGGCGGCGCTTGGCGTTGATAATCGGGCACTGCATATTTGATTGGTAAATTTCTTGTGTCGGCGCAATACTCAGTCTACCAACCATGTCATACTTAAAATACGAAGGCCCTCTTTAATCCGATCTAACTTTTGAGATGTGTACTACTCGTATAGATAAATCGACCGCTCTTAAGTTGCAAAAAGTCGACCATCCTGCAATCCCGATTGAGGTTCAGGATGAGTGGCAGCATATCATCACTTTGATGGCTAAACTTTTAAGGGTACCGTCAGGTCTGATCATGCGGCTCGAAGAAGAATTTTTGTTGGTATATATCTGCAGTGAGACAGCTAATAACCCATACAATGTAGGCGATAAAGAAATTTGGTTCGGATCAGGCCTGTATTGTGAGACCGTAATCCGTTCAGGGGAAAGGCTATTTATTGCGAACGCACTGGAAGATGACAGATGGAAAAATAATCCTGATGTAGGACGCAATATGATTAATTATTTGGGGTTTCCAATTTCTTGGCCCAACGGTGATCCTTTCGGAACCATTTGCGTGTTGGACAACAAAACACATCATTACACAGATATAGAAGAGGAACTAATGGTGCGTTTCAAGAAGATCATTGAAACAAATTTGTCTCTGATAGAGAGAACCAGTCAGCTTGAAGATCTGGCCAAAGAACTTGAATGCCTTGCTAATCGAGACAGCTTGACGAATGCATATACCCGTCGCGCATTTTACGATTTTTCTAAAAAGGAGCTAGGTCGCGCCAAACGGCAAAAACATACAACAAGTGTTCTTATGATTGACCTCGACTATTTCAAAAGGCTTAATGATCAGTTTGGTCATCATATAGGTGACGATGCGCTAAGAGAATTTGGTTTTGTCGTCGAAAATATGAAACGTGCAGAGGATATTTTTGGGAGGGTAGGAGGAGAAGAATTTATTATTTTTCTTCCTGAAACGAAACACGAAGGTGCAATGCAATTTGCTGAACGTTTGCGTAGTAAAATAGCTATGCTGAACATTCCAGCTGATAACGGAACGGTTTCATTTACAGTGAGTATTGGTGTATCAGAATGTGAGTATTCGGATAGTGGTTTGCAACAGATAATTGATGAAGCAGATAGTGCTTTGTATGCATCAAAAGAGTCTGGCCGAGATCAGGTATCCCTATACCGAAACAGATAAAAATGTATGGTCTAATACAGCGTATAACTAATTCCCTTCCTCTTTTGCTGAGATGCAATAACTCCTTCACACCTCATTGCATTTTGCCAAAAAGAAATAATAATGAACTCTAAATATCATCCAGCTGAGGGTTCTAGGCTGATCATTAAAGTACTATGAGCTTTTAATGGTGAAAAGGTCTGCTGGAAATTTCTATGTTAAATGGCGTTATTTTTACGCTACCTTGACGCTTTGGTGTTTCTTGCTGACTCTGATGTTGTTCATGCAGCCATCGCAGGCAGCCATTAGTGAAACGCAACTCATTGACAATGAGAATGTGCTCGAAGTATTTGTGCGTGATGGTTGTCCACACTGTAAAAAAGCCAAGGAATTCCTGTTAGATTTTGGCGACGAGCGCCCATGGCTGAGTATCGTCTACCATTCAGTCGATCATGATTCAACCGCACGCGACGACCTGTTACGATACTCGAAAGCGGCGGGTATTTGGCCGCCGGGCGTGCCCGCTTTCCGCTTTAATGGTCAATTGCTTGTCGGTTTTGATAGCCCAGAGCATACAGGTTCTTTATTGACCGCTTTGGTTGAACAAACTGCAATTCATTCAGAGCGTGTTGAAACATCATTATTTGGAACACTGAGCGTCTCTAACCTTGGTTTGCCGCTATTTACCTTAGCAATGGGTTTGCTAGATGGGTTTAATCCCTGTGCGATGTGGGTATTGTTATTCTTGTTATCCATGCTGGTTCATATTCAAGATCGCAAAAGAATGATATTGATTGCGGGTACTTTTGTACTGGTAAGTGGCGCAATCTATTAT
>JAJFJJ010000057.1 GCA_021774195.1 Nitrosomonas sp.
ACCCGTCTGATTGGCTCAAAGACACCATAATAAAACTACCCACATGGCCCAACAGTCGAATTGACGAACTACTACCGCTGCCGCCTGATTTTATTGAAGCGTTGAAACGAGAAGTCTAGACGGTTGCGCTGCTCGCTTACCGTTCTTTTAAAAGAATATTCAAATAACCGCAGTTTATGACTTAGGCCATAGCACAACTGGCAGAGCTTGCAGAACTAGACCAGATTATTGATTGGAGTCTATTTCTAGCCTTTAAATGGTTTAATACAACAGGGCACTTCTAGAGATGGATTTATAATGTCACTAGGGCACCTCTAAAAATCCATATTTCGTCACAATACTGCGTTACTCACAAAAAATATCTCCTTACATATTAGTTATATGCTGCGTCAATATTTTTTGTTCTCGCCTTGTCTTGTTTAGAAATCCGAATTTTTAGAGGTGCCTATTAGAGGTGAATATGAATACACAAACAAAACGATTGATTCCGAAATACACATTAGAATTCAAACAGGATGCGGCAAGATTAGTTAATGAGAAGAGGTATGCCCACCAATAGGTTGTTGATCATTTGCTTGTTTCTCTTTGAGTGCGATTGGGCGTTGGTCTAGAGCAGAACGGGGCTCTGCGGCGGCATCCGATATGAAAGCAGCTTTAAGTCTAACGGATAAAAAACTGAATTAATTCGGTTGCGACGGGAAAATGAACAGTTACGTATGGAGCGCGAGATAGTAAAAAAGGCGGCAGTCTTTGTGCCAAGGAAATCGAATAAAGTACGGTTTTTTAAATTATGTATAAATATATATATACGCTTATTGCATTTGTGGTACTGGGCTTAACGCTAACTAGCCCGGCTGTCGCTGAGGAGACAGCTGATGATTTTCATTTGTGGACCGGTATGGAAATAACCGGTAGTCTATCTAAACTTAGCCCCGGCTTGGAAAACTTCAGATACAAACTTTTTACTCAAGGTCGTTGGGGCGATAATTCTTCACGCTTCACCCAAGGCCTGATAAGGCCAGGCATAGGCTATGCCGTCAATAAAAAAACCACCGTCTGGGTGGGTTATGACTGGGTTCCGACTAGTCGCCCTCTGACGCTCAGAAGCCCGTTTAATGACCACAGAGTGTGGCAGCAACTGTCGTTGAAGGATCAATATAAATTTGGAACAGTAGTCAGCCGCACTCGGCTGGAACAACGTTTTTTTGATAGACCCGGCAGTACTGATGTTGCGCATCGTTTTCGGCAAAGGTTTAGACTATCTGTACCCATGCCTTCTGTTTCACCTAAGGTAAGCTTTATCGCATTTAATGAAATATTTGTTAATTTGAATGCGACAGATGTGGGGATCAGACAAGGTTTCAATCAAAACTGGGTGTTCCTAGGCATGGGCTATGATTTAAATAAAAAAACAACGGTGAAGTTTGGATATCTTAACCAGTTTATTAACAGAGCCAAAAGCCCCCGCCCGGATCAAATAAACCATATTCTGTCTGTCAATGTACTGATGAATCTCTAAGTTACTATTCCCGGATAATTTCCTGCAGAGCCCATTTGAATACTTTTAGAAAGGCCAAATGATAGGAATGATATTTAATGCCATAAATGCCAAAATAAAGGTAATTGGCAAGCCAAAACGTAAATAGTCACTGAAGCGGTAACCGCCTGGCCCATAAACCATCAGATTTGTCTGATAACCGATAGGTGTGGCAAAGCTACAGGAGGCGGCAAACATGATGGCGATTATAAAAGGCATCATGCTGACATCCAATTGTTGTGCGGTAACTAGCGCAATAGGAAACATGAGCACTGCCGCAGCGTTATTGGTGATCAATTCGGTGCAAAGCACCGTCATTAGATAGATCATTGCCAGTGCTAACAGTGGTTCTGAATCAGCAAAGGTGACTAATTGATAGGCGATAGCACTGGCGGCGCCAGTTTTAGTCAGCGCCACACCAATGCCGATAGAAGCGGCAATGACAATTAATACCATCCAATCAACACTGCGCCGAGCACTACCCGCATTAATACAACCAGTAACAACCATCACACCTGCCGCAAGAAAGGCAGCTTTAAACATGCTGAGCCAACCGAGGGTTACTGAGCTAACCATGCAAAGCATGATGATGACAGCCAATAAAGATTTGTCATGGTTAGGACGTTTTGCATCAGCTAAGGTACTTACCAGATAGAAATCACGAGAGTTTTTTTGTTGTTCAATAAAGCTGGGGAAAGCTTCAAGTAGCAGGGTGTCACCAGCAGTCAGCGTTATATTGCCAATCTTTTGGTTGAGGCGCTCGCCATTGCGGGCAACTGCTATGACAACGGCATTGTAGTGAGTACGGAAACGTGCTTCACGAATGGTTTTTCCAAGTAGCGGACAACTGTTGGAAACAACGACTTCAGCCATGGTGCGGGCGTGACTGAATGAATTTACCCCGCCATGATGATCGGATGGCGTCTGTAGACCGCGAATTTTTTGCAAATCGACAATAGATTCTGTTACGCCAGCGAAAACAAGAATATCATTCGGCATTAATTTTGCGCGGGGTGATACGGCTGGCATCATATTGCCATCACGCTCGATGGCGGAAAGAAACAATCCTGGGAGTTGACGTAGCCCGGCTTCTTCAATGGTTTTTCCGGCTAATGGACCATTGGGTTCAATTTCCATTTCGATGGTATATTCACGCATATTGTCGAATTGGCTAATAGCGGGAATGCGCTCATGAAGAAGCCACTTGCTGGCAAACAGGGTGTAGATAAGTACCATCAGCGCTGCAGGAAAACCAAGCCAAGCAAGCTCCCACATGCCAAGTCCCTCAGAACCACTTTGTTCGATATAAAGGCCGTTAATGACTAGATTGGTACTGGTGCCGATTAGCGTCATAGTACCGCCGACAATAGCAGCGTAACTAAGCGGCATCATTAATTTTGAGACAGAAATTTGTTGGCGTTTAGCCCATTCATTAACAGCTGGGATTAACATCGCAACGACAGGAGTATTGTTAAGGACGCCACTCATCACCATCACGGGAGTCATCAGACGTAATTGCGCTTGGATGATGCTTTTAGGGCGACCTAGCATGTTTTGGCTGAGCCAACTAATGGCACCGGTGTTTTTGAGGCCAGCAGCTACAATAAAGAGCAAGGCTACCGTCGCCATGCCTTCATTAGCCACGCCAGCAAGTGCTTCCTCTGATGTGATAATGCCGGTAAGTAAGAGAACCATTAGGCCGCCCACGATAATCGCATCAGCGGACATTTTGCTTAATAGTAGGGCGCTAAAACAACATCCTATTACTGCCAGGGTAAACCATGCTTCCCATTCCATGAGTAAAGCCTACTTGCTTGATTGATTGAGCCGATTCTACTGATAAAACAGCGATATCGCCAGTGCTTAAGAAGGTGAATCAGGGCTGTAATCGATCATTTAAATTTTATCCAAATGAAACAATGTGTTGCATTTGTCTTTGAATTCTAAATTAGATACTATTTTGATTGCTGCTAGTGAGGTGTGGCAGTTGAATCTGGTGTTTGAAGTATTAACAAAAGCGGTGTATCTGGATAAGTTTGATATTGGGGGCACATTTAATTGATAAGTTGAATGTGCCCCCGACAGTATTGCATTTGAACCTAGGTCGAGCTTGAGTTTTCCGGATGCTGGGCATTAATTTAGTTCAATGAGCTTTTCCTCGAATAACCTTTTTTCCCCAGATCGTTCTGACTCGATAAACCTAAATTACGCAACAGCCAGTTTGTCAGATTTATTTTCCTTACGGCGCGCTACAAAACCCAACAGCCCGAGTCCAGCGAGTAGCATGGCGTAGGTTTGTGGCTCAGGGACAGGCGATACACTCATGTTATCCCAATATACGGCACCCGGGAATGGGTCATCATCCCAAAAGGTGACATAGGCAATCGGTGAAGAACTCGATACCGACAAATAATCGCCACCATTCTTAGAAGATGGGTTTAAATAATCGTCCGATGCCAGCAGCACGTCACTCGCACTGTAAGCGCGTAGGTGCGTATCATCAGCATCTGCGTTATAGTCGCCCACACCGATAGAGAAAGCACTAGCGCCGCCGCCAGAAAAATCAACTCTGAAGGGGGCAGGGCCCGGGTTAATATTATAGCTAAGCAAGGCGTGCCCAGATATCGGCGCGCCTGGATTGGCTGAAACAACTTGGAATGCCCCTGTTCCGCCTGTATAGGTAATGGTGGCAGTGCCAAATGTCAACGACGAATAGTTACCCAGCGGCGTACTTTCAAAATCTGTCGTAAGGGCTTGTGCATTACCAGTCATTGCGAGTGCCAGAGCGGCCAATGTAAGACTTAATTTATGTTTCATGTTTAATCCCTCCATAGGATATATTAGGGTTTTTGCTACAGATTCATCTCAAACTTTTATTTAAAATTCAAGGAATCTACATTCATGCTAGTTCATTAGCGGAGAAATGAAAAGGGAGAACACTCCTGCTTTATGCAGGACATTTGTTTAAAATAATTTCGACCATTGTGTCTCGTATAACAAAGCTCGTGTCTAAAACCATGAATTCCGAATGGTTATTAGACCATATTCAATGCATTCTAGCAACCGCATCTCCAATCCGACCCACGGCAATAATTTCAATCCCAGCTATTGCTTGTTTTGGTTTATTGGCGATTGGAATAATGGCCTGATTGAAACCAAGCTTGGCAGCTTCTCGCAGTCTTTCCTGTCCACGTTGGACCGGGCGTACTTCCCCGGCTAAACCAATTTCGCCGATGACGACCATTTTGTCGGGTAACGGTTTATTTTTTAGTGACGAGACAATCGCCAGCAAGATGGCTAGATCGGCACCGGGTTCGGTAATTTTTACGCCGCCGACAGCATTCACAAAAACATCTTGATCAAAGCAAGGAATACCGGCATGGCGGTGCAAAACGGCCAGTAACATGGCCAATCTGTTTTGCTCTAGTCCGACGCAAAGTCGTTTGGGATTTGGTGCGCGGGCTTCATCAACCAGCGCTTGAATCTCAACCAGCAATGGCCGGCTGCCTTCTTGGGTGACCATGATGCAAGTACCAGGGACGCGTTCACTGTGGTGAGACAAAAACAAAGCCGATGGGTTTTTCACTTCGCGCAGGCCTTTTTCGCCCATGGCAAATACGCCCAATTCATTGACTGCGCCAAAACGATTTTTAAAGGCGCGGATTAAGCGAAAACTGGAATGCATTTCGCCTTCAAAATACAACACGGTATCGACCATGTGTTCCAATACACGTGGCCCGGCCAATGCGCCTTCCTTGGTAACATGGCCGACTAAAATGATGCAGGTACCGCTGGCTTTGGCCAAGCGGGTGAGTTGTGCTGCGCATTCTCGCACTTGTGCGACGGAACCGGGTGCGGATTGTAATGCTTCGGAGTAGACGGTCTGAATAGAATCAATCACGGCAACATTGGGTTTGCGCTCAGTAAGTACCGTTTGGATTCTTTCCAATTGGATTTCAGCAAACAAATGTACGGATTCGACATTCAGCACTAAACGTTTGGCGCGTAGCGCGACTTGTTGCGCAGATTCTTCCCCACTGACATACAGCACATTGCGATTGGTCGACATGTGGGCTAAGGCTTGAAGCAACAGGGTGGATTTACCGATGCCGGGATCACCACCGATTAGCACTACACCGCCTTGTACTAAACCACCCCCCAGCACGCGATCTAATTCGGTCACGCCGGTTGGGTAGCGTGGTTCTTCTTGTGCTTCTATTTCACTTAAATTCTGTACTGTACCGACTTCTGATACCGGACTAAAACGTGAAACTGTTTTTTCAGCAATGGTTTCCACCAGGCAGTTCCATGACTGACAATGCGGGCATTGGCCTTGCCACTTAAAAGTTTGGCCGCCACATTCCGTACAAGAATAAACCGATTTTTGTTTAGCCATTCAGTATAAGGTGTTTAGGGATACACATCCGCCTCTATAAACGGTTTGCCTTGTGCATCTTTCTCCGACAAGGTCGGTGTTTGATCAATTGGCCAGTCAATAGCCAAAGTTGGGTCATTCCAGATGATATAACGCTCATGCTCAGGTGCCCAATAATCTGTGGTGTTATAGAGAAATTCGGCATAATCAGAAAGCACGATGAAGCCATGTGCGAAACCCGGCGGAACCCATAATTGTTTTTTATTTTCGGCGCTAAGTGTCTCGCCTACCCATTGGCCAAAGGTCGGCGATGATTGACGAATGTCGACCGCTACGTCAAAAACTTCTCCAACTACGACTCGAACCAATTTGCCTTGTGGTTGCTGGATTTGATAATGTAAGCCACGCAGCACATTCTTTGCCGAGCGGGAATGATTACTTTGCACAAAAGTAATTGGCTTGCCAATGGCTTGTTCAAACTGGCGTTGATTATAGCTCTCAAAAAAGAAACCACGATCGTCGCCAAAAATGTTTGGTTCAAATAAATAGACATCCGGAAGTGATAATTGAGTGGCTTTCATAATTTAGGGGGTGTCGTCATGAGTTATGTGCATTTCTGCGCGAACAGATTTTTGATGAATGTTTGTGAAAAGTACTTAGGACATAGCCGTAGCTATGTTCAAGCACTTTGAATAAACAGGCGCAAAAATCTGTCGCGCCCTTCGGGTTTGCTTTTCGAACAAAATTATCGGCGTTTTTGTTCTTTGAATATGCTTTAGCATGTCCTGCAGAACAAAATCTTGATCCTTTTGCCCGAAAAGCAAACAGAACTGTACATAACTCATGACGACATCCCCTAAAATTCACGCTTTAATACTTGTAATAAATAGCGGCCATAACCGTTTTTTGCCAATGGCAGTGCCAGTTCTTCTAATTGTGTGGCACTAATCCAGCCTTGTTTAAAGGCGATCTCCTCCGGACAAGCGATTTTTAATCCTTGCCGGTTTTCAATTGTGGCGACAAAATGACTGGCTTCCAGTAGAGATTCATGGGTGCCGGTATCTAACCAAGCATAGCCCCGCCCCATAATTTCTACATTAAGTGCTTTTTGCTCCAGATACACGCGATTCAAGTCGGTGATTTCCAGCTCATTACGGATTGATGGTTTTAGCGCTTTGGCATAATCCACGACATTTTGATCGTATAAATACAAGCCAGTTACGGCATAGTTTGATTTGGGCTGTTGCGGTTTTTCTTCTAGATTAATGGCGCATCCGGTTGAATCAAATTCAACCACACCATAGCGTTCAGGGTCGTGTACATGATAAGCAAAAACACTGGCGCCTTCAGTGCGATCCATGGCGCTGGTCAGTAAGTGGTGAAAATCATGCCCATAAAAAATATTATCGCCTAACACCAATGCCGAGCAATCATTACCAATGAAAGCGTCTCCAATAATAAAAGCTTGCGCTAGGCCATCTGGGGACGGCTGCACAGCGTAAGAAATTTCTACGCCCCATTGGTTGCCGTCACCTAATAATTGTTGGTATTGTGGCATGTCCTGAGGGGTAGAGATAACGAGAATGTCTTGAATACCGGCCAACATTAAGGTGCTTAGTGGATAGTAGACCATCGGTTTGTCGAAAACCGGTAATAATTGTTTAGAGACCGTTTGCGTGACTGGGTATAGTCTCGTTCCTGAGCCACCTGCCAGGACAATTCCCTTTCTTTGGGTGGGCTCAGTTGAAGTTGATGCGTTTTTGTTCGGATGAGAAGTTGCTGATACTGGCATGTTTGATGTCCTGTCAAACCAACCGGAATGAGGCTGATTCATTTGTCACAAAAAAAATTTGATTGCGAATTGTACTATATCGATCAGGCGACGTACGTTAAACGCGGTTAAAAGAGGCTGATTATGAGATAAAATAACGTTGTTTAAAAGTAACTATTCCGCTTACCCCTAGAATTCATCATTTCTGTGTTACAAAATGATCATTTACACGTGTAAACTCACATTTTGTGCCTTGAACTGATGAATTCTAGTACTCCTTCAATTTAATATTTTAGGATACAGCGCTCACAAGATGTTTCGTCACAAGGCGCAGCACGCTGACAAGGGTTATTCCCTTAGCAAGTGCTGCAACGCAGTGACGGGACATCTTGTGGGCGCCCTTCGGGTTAGCTTTTCAGCGCCACTGGCTGTGTTAGGCCTCTTGACAAGGGAGTGGCCATTGCCTGCAAGGCCTGCCTTGCCAGTAACCCTGAAAAGCTAACTGTATCCTAAAATATTAAGT
>JAJFJJ010000058.1 GCA_021774195.1 Nitrosomonas sp.
TAATTATTCAGTATATTTCGGTAACTGTTCTGATTGCCCCTAGAATTCATCAGTTCAAGGCGCAAAATGTGAGTTTACACGTGTAAATGATCATTTTGTAACACAGAAATGATGGATTCTAGGGGTAAGCTGAATAGTTACCAAAATAAATCTTTATTAAAGATGAGATTGCATGATAAAACTTATCCGCAACTCCACCGCTGAATTTTTGATTTTTACCGCCCAGGCAGGTGAGAACAGTATTGAGGTTCGGGTGGAAGATGAAACCGTCTGGTTGACGCAGAAATTGATGGCTGAACTCTTCGGTGTGGATATCAGAACCATCAGCGAGCATCTGAAAAACATTTTTCAGAGTAATGAGTTAAATGATGACTCAGTTATCCGGAAATTCCGGATAACTGCCGCTGACGGGAAAAAATACCTGACACAATTTTATAATCTGGATGCCATTATTTCTGTTGGTTATCGAGTTAACTCCAAGCGCGCTACTCAGTTTCGTCAGTGGGCAACCCAAGTGCTACGCGAGTTTGCAATCAAAGGTTTTGTGCTGGACAACAAGCGCCTGGAGAATGGTGCTTTTCTGAACGAGGACTACTTTGAAAAACTGCTGGCCGAAATTCGAGAAATTCGGCTTAGCGAGCGTCGATTCTATCAGAAAATCACCGACATTTATGCGACCAGTCTGGACTATAACAAAGACGCCAATGTGACCCAAAATTTCTTTGCCAAGGTTCAAAATAAACTTCACTTTGGCGTACATGGCCATACGGCAGCTGAACTGATTATGCAGCGCGCCGATAGTGATGTCGCGCACATGGGGTTAACATCATGGAGCAATGCGCCAGATGGAAAGATTATCAAAACCGACGTGAGTATCGCCAAAAACTATTTGAACAAAGAAGAGCTTGAATCCTTGGGTAGAATCGTCAATGCCTATCTCGATCTGGCAGAAGGACGCGCCAAGCGGAAAATCCCCATGACCATGGAAGATTGGTCCAAACGACTTGATCTGTTTCTTGAATTTGATGAGCGTGAAATATTGATGGATGCGGGAAAAGTCACAGCCAACATAGCCAAAGACTTTGCTGAAAGTGAATTTGAAAAATACCGCATCGTTCAGGATAGGCTTTTCAAATCAGACTTCGACAAACTATTGGAACAGCAACAAAAAGAAGAAACAGCGAGTCAAGGAAAAGACCCCGACAAATGAGTAACGATACCTAAACCATCATGTTATTGGCCTTACAACACTGCGCCTATTGCCCGCGACAGTTTGCGTTAATTCACGTTGAATAGGCCTGGGCGGAAAACCGTTTGACTGCTTAAGGCAACATATTGCATGAACGGGTTGATTCTCATGTTGCCGAGCCGCGTGGTGATGTCTGTTCTGAGCGAGAAAATATTCGTATCAAGGAAAGCTTTATTCTCTTTCATGCGCGTCAAGGCGATTAAATTTAAAGTCTTTCGGCAGCCGTCCGCGATATTTTCTCAAGCGCGCAAGAATTTCACGAGTTTCCGGACTCTTCTTAATTTCAAGTTCACGGGATCCCTCTACGTGTATTTCAATATTGTCGCCTTCCTTAAGATTGAGCACTTTAACCACTGAAGCAGGTAATCTTACCGCTAGGCTATTGCCCCATTTTGAAACTTGCATTTGTTAATTCCTGGTTAAATGATATACACATAACTATAGTATATCTTGGCGTCCCAAACCACAACGGTTAATCCTAGAAAAATCAGTTGAACACAGAGTTTGCATTGAATCTTAGGTCACAAGACAAGGCGCCGTTCGCAGACAATGGCCGTGGTCCTTGGCAAGAGCGGCAACACAGTATTGTAGCCTTAGATTCAATGCAAAACTGTGTAGCGTTATTACAATCACCTTCATGGTGTGCAAAACGCTTGATTTTCACAATTGTTATTCAGTTACTTATATGCGGTTTTAGCGGTCAACTGATTTTTCTAGGTTAATAGTAGAGTTCCTCGTTCCCACGCTCCTGCGTGGGAACGCATACCGAGGTCTAAATAATGGGCAGAAGCCGCTATAAAATTACCAACCCCGAGTTGCCCCATGACGTTATTAAACTGAGTACCTGTTTTCACGCGCCCATCACGGGCGCGTGGATTGAAACGATCTTGCTTAGATTTGCCGTGAATATTAAGCGATTAAGATTATTCCGTGATAAGCGTTAGAAATTCTACTATACCTATCGCTTCTGTATTCTCTGCGATTGGAAAACACTCTGTGCCGGAATAGATTACAAATTTTTTGGTAGCATTTACATCTGCACAAGCTGTATGAAAAGCCGCTTTAATTTTCGGTGCTGCGGTGCGTTTAATCGCTATTGCCCAAACTTCTGCGCGCGGGCCTTCTATTATTAAGTCGATTTCTGTCTGTGTTGTCGTTCTATAGTAGCTATATCGCCACTTATCTGATAGTGTGCTAATAATATTTTCAACAATAAAACCTTCCCATGAATGCCCGATTATTGGGTTCCCTAAAAACATTTCGTAATCAGATATATTAAGAAGGCGATGCAGAATGCCGGTATCACGCACATAAATCTTAGGTGACTTTACTAAGCGTTTTTTTGTGTTGCCAGCCCATGGCTGGACTTGCCGGATCATATAAAGATCAGTCAGTATATCAAGATAATTTCTTATAGTAGTGTGGCTGACTTCAAGACTTTTTCCTAGGTTTGATAAATTAACCTGCTGCCCATGAAAATGGGACAACATCGTCCAAAAACGGCGCATTCTTGCTGCTGGAATTTGTAATCCCATTTGTGGAATGTCGCGTTCTACATAAGAGGATATAAAAGCGGAACGCCAGTCCCAACTTTCATTATCGGTTGTTGCAAGATAACTATCTGGGAACCCACCACGAAACCATAATTTTTCTGGATTGAACCCTAGGGGATCTGTTGCCTGCACCTCAGGAATAGTTAAAGGCTTTAATTCGAGAAATCGAATACGCCCAGCTAGTGTCTGAGAAGTGTGCTGTAAAAGATCGCGTGACGCTGACCCTAGAAGTAAGAATTGCGCGTTTCTTTCTCCTGCTCGTTTACGAACATCAATTAGTCCCCTCAAAATACGAAACAAATCAGGTTTGAGTTGTACTTCATCAATGATAAGAAGTTGATTCTCAAAACGACGCAAATAACTTTCAGGGTCTGCAAGTTTTGCAAAATCGGTATCTAGCTCTAAATCAATATACGAAGTAGGCTTATTTACTATGGTGTTGGTGATCTCAAGTGCCAGGGTTGTTTTCCCAACTTGTCGCGAGCCAAGCAAAGCAACTACAGGCATAGATTTAAGTGCTTTAATTAAATCATTTTTTAGTTGTCGCGTTATCATTGTTGTATTATGAAAGTGTTGTCTTCAAATTACAATAAAAATAGAGAAAAATATTGATATTTGAAACTCAATATCTTTAGAGGTGCCCTTTAAACGACTTTTATCAAGTCAAAAGCGCTAATGGGGCTCGCCCTCCGCCCCCCGCAAGGGAGAAGGCTTTTCCCAGAAAAAAAATTCTTCTGTCTTTGCAGTTGCTGTATCCGTCAATATCAAGTAGATGGAGTACTAGTTTCTGCGCGGTTTAAATTGGTCTACCATTTTTAGAAATTGTGCTAAATGACGAGACCTGTTTGGTCTGTATCGTAGGGCAATATAGCATTGGATAATGTTGGAGATTTGTTGGCGTTGATGGGGTAGTTTTTGGCAAACAATCTCACCAAAAGCGTGTGGTCCTTGCCAAGGTTGGTGTTGGATGCCGACTCTGGCTAGTTTTTTACAGAAACGCTGATAACCGTCGATGATTGGGTCTTTATTGCGCGTGCGATAGTAGAGCAGGTAACACATGACAGCCGCCAATAGGGTTGCAATAGATAACAGCAACATGAAAAGTAGCTGTTTGATTGATAGGTCGGTCAAACCAAACTGCTGTAGAAATTGTTTTTGCTTGTCGGTGTCGTAGCCTAATATCCATTGATTCCATTGATGGTTAACCGTGTCCCAACCGCTACGCAACCAATAAATCCTTTCTGTTATCCAATCACTTTGTTGCGCGTTGATGGCATTTGAGAATATTGTTTGAAAACGTTGTTCATCAAGCGCTGTTTCAACTCGTTCTTTGGGAATGACGGTGGTTGGGTCTACTCGTATCCAGCCTTGAGCGGGTAACCAAACTTCAGCCCAAGCATGTGCATTGGATTGGCGCACAATGAGATAATCCCCCATTGGGTTCAGTTCTCCGCCTTGATAGCCGGTTACGATGCGGGCCGGTATTGATGCCGCGCGCATTAATGTGACGAAGCTGGCGGCAAAATGTTCACAAAATCCGCGTCGTGTTGTGAACAAGAACTCGTCTACCGGGTCATTGCTAATGAGTGCGGGCGGTGTGCGGCTGTAATAGAAAGGTTGTTGACGGAACAGGTTAAGTGCTTGGTTAATGATCTGGACGGGGGTTAAGCCATGTTGTACCCATTGTTGCGCAAGTGCTTTAGATTGTGGATTGACTTGTTTGGGTAATTGTAATGCTGCGTTGAGTGAGAGCGGCCAGGGTTTGCCTGTGGCGTACTGCAAATAGGAGGTGACTGAATAACGTGTCACGTCATTGATTGGGTCTTTAGCAATTAATTGATAATCAGCGCGTTGTGAGACGTTAAGGGGGATGCTGGCCGGTAGGTCTAGCGCAAATATCCATAATTGTTTATGGGGCTCCAATGTGACCGTGTAATTGACTTCGTCAGCAAAAAATTCGGGTTGTTGTTTGGGGGGTAAATGATGTAATGGAGACTGATCACGGGCATTCTGCCAGTTTCGTCCATCGGTAAACCAGAGCACCGGTCCACGCCAATATAATTGATCTGCTGACGGCGGTGCTTGATCAAACTCAACCCGGAAAGCGACCTTCTGAGACTCGACTAATTGCGTGATTTCACCTAGACGCATGCTGTCATTTAAACCTGTTTTAGCGCTAGTTTGATCGTTGGGCAATGCCCATAATGGCCCTGAAACGCGAGGAAATAAAATAAATAAGACCAACATTAGCGGAATGGCCTGTAACAACAAGCCGGCAGTGAAGTATAAATAGTGGCGCTGATATTTGTTGGCGGATAGTGGATGGTTCAGAATAACTAAGGCCGTTGTTAAAGCAAACACGACGGCGAATAAATAGACGCCAGAGAGGATAGATTGATCAAACAAAAAAGATACGGTAATTAAAAAATAGCCTATGAAAATCATTACCATGGCGTCCCGGATAGATTTCGTTTCCAGTAACTTTAGACATAGCATGATGGTTAATAATGCGGAACCGGGTAATAAGCCGCTAAAGGTAAAAAATTGTAAATAAGTGGCGATGATTAAGCTCATTGCAATACCCAGCTTGATCGTAGCGGAAGGCAATGGCCATTGATTAAATTCGGCCAGTACACGCCAGCCTAAAACGGCCAGGCAAGCGACACTAATCCACAAGGGTAAGCGCGTAAGATGAGGAATGATTACTAATAATAATGCGCCTAATAGCCAAACCATACCGTTAAATGGTGGTTTTGTTTGTTCGTCACGGTAGCGTTTTAGTTTCATTGGTTTTTGCGTGATCAGGTTGGTTTGCCGTACAAAGCTAACGCTTTCAAACAGCGATGATAGTGCAGTTCACTATGATCAACTGGAAATTGTACTTGTGGTAATTCAAGCCCAAAGTGTAGGCCTTGTTGATGTGCTTCCATGACCCAACGTGTTAATTGAGACAAGCGGCCTTCTATGTCGGTATTCTCGGTTTGATGCCATGACAGTAATAATTCATTGGGGGATTCGCCGCCAAATTGTTTAATGAATAAGCCGCGTTCTTTTGCTAACGCTTTCCAATTGATGTGGTGCATTGAGTCGCCACTTTGATAGCGGCGTTGCCCGATAAAATCATCAGTGCCTTTTTTTCCTTCCCCGTTATCAGCATCGTTGTGCGTATTCGCAGAGGGTAATTGTTTGTTTTCAGATGGTGCTGGATAGACGAGACAGTGATGATCAAATCGCAAATTACTCCAAGTATGAAACAAGCCTAATGGGAAACGGCTATAAATCACTAGTTTCCCAATTGGTTGGTAGCCGCGCTGGACAGCAGGCGTTGTCAATTGAACCCATTGTTGCTGTTCCGGATTCAAGTCAATATGAATGGGTTCTTGTCCTGGCCATGCCAGCTTAAGTGCGAAGTGGTGACGGGTATCCTGATTGCTGATTGCAACTGGCACTTGGATCATCTCGCCTTTATGGACGACGTGGCATTCACCGATATTGACTTTTAGATTGTGCAGATTACGCCAAGTGTGAAGCATGGAAATCGTGGCAACACTGGACAATAAAAAAGTAAGCGCATAGGCGAGACTATTATTATAGTTAATCGCGGCCAATAACATGGCGCTTAATGCTAAAGCAAAAATATAACCGCTACGACTAGGCAGTATATAGATTCGTTTGCGGTTTAAGGTAACCGTATCTATATCAAGTGGTCGATTGCGAGAAAAAAAATTATCGGTCAGTATCTTATTAAACATGAGTTTATGGAATCGCAATTTCCGTTAATGGCACAATAATTTCATGACGATTACTGGTATTCATTGTGCCAGACGAATGTAAACGATGTGCGGCAACATAAGGCAATAATTGTTGAATGTCTTCCGGCAACACATAGTCACGATCATGAATTAACGCCCAAGCACGTGCAGCATGCACTAAGGCCAAACCAGCACGTGGTGATAAGCCGGTTATATAATGTGGGGATGAACGGCTGAAACTGAGAATGGATTGTATGTAATCCAATAAGGCTTCTGACAGGTGTATTTGCCCAACAGATTGTTGTAGTTGTTGTAAGGTTTCTTTGTCGATGGCGGGTTCCAGTGTTTCCAGCATATTTCTTCTGTCTTCACCAGCCAGGATGCGTCGTTCGGCTTTGGCATCGGGGTAGCCCAGTTCGATACACATTAAGAAGCGATCTAATTGTGATTCAGGCAACGGGAATGTGCCTGCCTGATTGCCTGGATTCTGTGTAGCGATTACAAAAAATGGTTTTGGTAAGGCGCGTGTTTTACCTTCTATACTAACTTGTTGTTCTTCCATTGCTTCCAGCAGGGCGCTTTGGGTTTTTGGCGTGGCGCGATTTATCTCGTCGGCCAGGATGACTTGATTGAAGATTGGGCCAGCGTGGAAGCGGAAGGTACCATTGGTTGGTTCATAGACAGCACTGCCAAGGATGTCGGCAGGCAATAAGTCGCTAGTGAACTGGATGCGATTAAAATTAAGTCCAAGGCTATTAGCCAAAACATGTGATAAAACTGTTTTGCCCACACCAGGTATGTCTTCAATGAGCAAATGACCGCGTGCCAATAGGCAACAGAAGGCTAACTTAATTTGGTGTGGTTTTCCGTAGATAACTTGATTGATTCGTTTCAGTGTTTTATCGATAGCTTGATTCATCGTGTCATCCGGTTCAAAGACTAGTTTGAGAAATGAAGAATTTTTTTTGGGCAAATTCTCTGAATATAATGGCTAAATGAAATAATATTTGTTCATCACAAAACGGCTCTTTCGCCACAAACATAAAGAAAAAGGGTGGGGCCAGATAACCTGATCCCACCCTTAACAATGAGTCATGCTGATTGGAGTTTAGTCTATTTTTTTAATCCACTCCATCATTGTTTATTAAAGATATGTCATGGTTGTTTAGGTAAAAACAATTTTAACTTAACACTTCCAAACTGATCGTTGACGTTTATTGGCTTCGAACAATCTGCTTTCATCTCGAGAGATTGCAGCACGACATTACCTTGACGAATGTCAAATTTTAGGTCTTTTCCAAGTTCTTTTCCATCCGCTTTCTGAATGCTCACCCGACCGCCTACAATGATCGATTCATTGACCGGGCTTAGAATAAACTTGCCTGGATCTTTGGTCATCACCAGCATCACCGGTTCTGCCCCATTTGGATCGCCTAAACATTTTAACTGTCCTTCCTGGGAGTTTGTGGTGGCAGAACAAGACAATCCCGTGTACTCAAATTCCAGCAATGTTGGTTTTCCATCGCCACAGTTGGCGGCACCTGGGTCTGGCGGATCTGCTAGATCACCGATGCTTCCGACTAGAAACGGTTGTAACGGAGGGAGACCCTCTTTTTCTCGACCATCTTTGCCTATAGCGGGGATCGATATTCGTTTTTCGTCTGCATGAAGCCCGTCTTCACTCGTGACCATGAATTCATCACCTGAATGGCCATCGGTTACGAATATCTGAGGGTGATCAAACGGTTTTTTTTCGTTAGCTACCCGTGGATCGGTGAGGGATTTTAAAAACGCTACTAGATCCCTTTTTTCCCGATGAGTCAGATTGAGTTGTTGAATATCAGGGTCCAGCTCTGGGTTATTCGGGAAGTTTCCTCCTCGATTGTAGAACTCTACGACTTGCTTTAAGGTGGCCATGCTGCCATTGTGCATATAGGGTCCAGTCAGTTCGACATTTCTAAGAATCGGGACTTTAAATGCGCCTCGGACAGCTTGCCGTTCGTCAGCGAGATTGCTTGGGACGTGATTACAGTCGTTTTCATCAAAGGGTACTTCAAAGGTGCATGGGTCCACATGAATTGGGTCGACAAAATGGCCATCGACGAATTGACTGGTGAAGGATAGCGGGTTTCCTGCCGGATCAACGCCTCCTAAGCCAATATCTTCAGTGGTGGGCGTGACGCCAATATTATAGAAGCCGTTATCATACAGAGCAATGCCCCCATCTCCCATGCGCATTCGTTCCACTAAGCCCCCTTCCTGGTTCTCAGCTTGTAGCACCGATGCTGCACCACTGAATTCTGCCCCTTTATGACAATTGATGCACTTACCTTTGCCCAGAAAAACCTTTAGGCCTCGAAATTCAGCTCTCGTGAGTTTATCTCGTTTTCCATCCCTGAGTTTAAAAGGTTCCTTTTTGTTTTCTGCAAAGGCATCGTAGGGTGCTTGATCAGAAATGAGGGTTGCCTGATACAGTTGGAGGGACAGGCCCCAGAATAGGGAGAAATTGGCTTCCATTTGGGTAAATTCACCGTCGAAATTCCCTGTGCCTTCCCACCATTCTTTTTTGAAGGCCTGTTTGATCAGTTCTTCGTAGGTTTTCTTAAGCCCTAACCCTGTTTCATTATCTCGCTCACTGCCCAGTACGCTATCTTCTCTGTGCACCTTTTGAATCAGCAGTGCCTTCCGAGGGATGAGCTTGCGGCCCATCTCTGCGAACTTGCGATTGGCGCAGATCATTTCAAAATCACTTGTGGGCGGACCGACAGCTTGAGAGGCTAAGCTAGAATTGCGTAAATCCACCTTTTTCTTGGACCCATCCTTGTTAAACACCCAGGCGTTACTGTTTCTTAACCCAAAGGGGTCGACACCATTAAACACATTGTTAGCACGGCCATCCCAGAAGTTGCGAAAGTTAAATACCGCGTTGATCACGGTGGGTGTGTGTCGTGGTTCCACCCTCCGAACGCCAATATTGTTCACGTGAAAGATGGGATCGACAACATAGTCACAGTTATCATCCAAAAATTCACCGCCTGAAATGAATTCTCCGCCAAAGGTTCCTTGAGAGGAAGCTACATCATTGGTATTGAAGACCACGGGAGAATTTTGATCATCTGGGTTAGCGCGTTGGTGAAATGGAAAATCTTTTCTCACTAACGTATAGTTGGGGCCACCTTCCCCACCAGAAGCGGTTGATTGAAAAGTTTCATCTGGGTTCCCATGTCGATTAAGACCGGGCGCCAGTTGATTCTTGACTCTTATATCCGCCCCAGCTTGAAAGTGGCAACTGGCGCACGCTTGCCCGTCACTCCCAGTTTGCATGTCCCAAAATAAAGCTTTACCAAGCAGGATGGCTTTATCGGTTTTCTCTATGAAGTCTTTAATATTATCTTTAAAGTCGACACTGGGTACCTTGATTTCTTTGAGTGATGGCGGCGCTAGCTCTCGTGCAAAAGTGGAAGAACTTCCGAAGGCAAGAGCAGCGGAAACTAGACTAAAGATTAACATGTTGCGGAAAGGACGATTAGTGCCCGATGACTGCTTCAACTTCAATTTTTGAGATGAGTTCTCAAAAATTGCTGAAACAATGGCGCTATAAAAATTTTTCATAATTATTCCCTCTGTACTTATAATCCCTTTCTTTTACGATCGGTTTAACTTGTATACCGTTCAAGGAGTTTAGATACGATAATTAACTGTGACATTGTTTAAATTAAATGATTATATTTTTATCACAAAGGATGATGGCTATAAGGTTAGCTGATCTCTTTTGCGATTTTGTTATTAACAGATAGAAGATGTGGTGTTTAATTTATTTGCAAACACGACACTTTGACGTGGACCTTTTTGAGGCTCGTACAGTTTAGAATTAAAATCACTCGGAAACAAGCAATATAACCATTTTAAGAAACGGGATATTTGTCTTGGCTTAACGCTGTTTGTCAACTTTGAGAGTATTGGACTACTTTCAACCAAAAATCCTCAGTTGGATGATGCTTAGAGTGCATTGTTGGTTATTTTTGTAGCGATCAACTGAGGAATTTCGGTTCAACCTAAAATCCTCAGTTGATCGCTTCAGTATTGGCCAGTCTTATGAAATAAAACAAATATTTTGTCGAATGCTACGCACCCTAAAGGTGAACCACGCTATGACGCTTATAGCACACTGTTCTTTATCTTTTGCTGCGTTGCACTTCGTTGTAATAACTAGTTATTACTCCTCACTGCGCCTTGCCAAAAATAAACAACAATGCACTCTAAGCATCATTC
>JAJFJJ010000059.1 GCA_021774195.1 Nitrosomonas sp.
AAATATGAAAACTAAGCGTTTTGCACACCATGAAGGTGATTGTAATAACGCTACACAGTTTTGCATTGAATCTTAGGCCACAATACTGTGTTGCCGCCCTTACCAAGGACTACGGCCATTGTCTGCGAACGGCGCCTTGTCTTGTGACCTAAGATTCAATGCAAATTCTGTGTTCAACTGATTTTTCTAGGTTTAAAATACAAAAAAATCTTGGCCTGAATTCGGGCGAACCACCAAAAATGACCAATTTAAAGCGAATTGGTATTAAGAGGAAATGATGATGAAGAAACAACTAACAACTTGGGATCATCTTGCTGCGGCACCACATCGCAGTTTATTTTTAGTCGGTGCACTGCAAGGCGTTATCACCTTGTTTTGGTGGGTGGTTGATTTGACCGGGCGTTACGGTATTGCGGATTTGACAGCGACTTGGAGTGTTGTGCCAACTTGGGCGCATGCTTTTTTGATGATTTATGGGTTTTTTCCTTTTTTTATTCTAGGGTTTCTGTTCACCACGTACCCAAATTGGATGAGTGGCGAGAAAGTGAAGCCAGGTGAATACATGACCACCTGTTTGCTAATGGCAGCAGGTGCCATGTTGTTTTATGTTGGGATGTTGAGCGATAAAGCGGTTGTCATAATGGGGGTGGCCGTAATGCTGGCGGGATGGAGCGTGGCTTGTTATATCCTACTGCGCGTAATGATCGGCGCGTCAAGCTCGGATAAACGCCATGCAATGGTGACTAGCACGGCACTGTTAATGGGGTGGCTGGGTTTGGCTTGTTATTTGCTATGGTTAATGACCGATAGCTGGATGCTGCTGAATTTTTCACGTACTGCTGGTATCTGGTTTTTCCTGTTACCGATCGTTTTAACGGTTTCACACCGCATGATTCCGTTCTTTTCCAGTCGGGTGTTGGATAATTATGTGATGGTCCGACCTTACTGGATGCTATGGTTGATGTTACTGTGCACTGCTAGTCATGGATTGTTGCAATTACTCGATATGCCGTCTTACCTATGGTTGGTAGATTTTCCGCTGGCGACTTTTGCGTTGTATTTATCGTTTCAGTGGGGGTTCCTACGTAGTTTCAGCGTGAGCTTGTTGGCAGTGTTGCATATTTCATTTGCTTGGCTGGGGGTATCTATGTTGTTGTACGGCGTGCAAAGTTTGGTATTGATGCAATCTGAGGGTACGTCACTAATACTTGGCTTAGCGCCATTGCACGCGCTGGCAATTGGCTATTTTGCCAGCATGGTATTGGGTATGGCCTCACGTGTCACTATTGGCCATTCAGGACGACCATTGGTGCTAGATCATTTTACCTGGTTACTGTTTATCGGCTTTCAGGCTGTAGCGATCATCCGAATTCTGGCGGATGTCGTACCTACAGCTGCCAACATGACGCCAATGCTATATCTCGTTGCTGGGCTAATTTGGTTAGGTTGTTTTGTGTTGTGGGCGGCTCGCTTTGTACCGGTTTACTGGCGACAAAGGGTGGATGGCAAGCCGGGTTAAACATTAAAACGGAAATGCATGACATCGCCGTCTTTAACAATATATTCCTTACCTTCCAGGCGCATTTTTCCGGCTTCTTTGGCGCCTTGTTCGCCTTTGTAAGCGATAAAATCGTCGTAGCTGATAACTTCTGCTCGAATGAAGCCTTTCTCAAAGTCGGTATGGATCACACCTGCCGCTTGTGGTGCAGTGTCGCCTTTGTGCATGGTCCAGGCTCTAACTTCCTTAACACCAGCAGTGAAGTAGGTCTGTAGGCCGAGTAATTCATAGCCGGCTCGAACTAAGCGGTTAAGCCCGGGTTCTTCCATATTGATATCAGCCAGGAAGATTTGTTTGTCTTCATCGGGAAGCTCGGCGATTTCTGCTTCAAGTGCGGCACAAATCGCTACAACCGGGGCGCCTTCGCTGGCGGCATATTCTTCCACACGCGTTAACAATGGATTATTCTCAAACCCATTATCATCTACATTAGCGATATAAATGGCGGGTTTAGCGGTCAACAGGCAGAGCGGCTGTAGCAATTCCTTCTGGTCTTTGTCTAAATCCAATGTGCGTGCAGGATTGCCTTCGTCCAGATGGCTTCTGACCATCTCCAAGAAACTACAGAGTTTAATCGCCTCTTTATTGCCGGATTTGGCCAGTTTGGCTTCGCGTTGTATGGTTTTTTCGACGGTAGCCAGATCAGCTAGTCCGAGTTCGGTTTGAATCACTTCAATATCCGAAATGGGGTCCACTTTGCCGGAAACATGGACAACATTATCATTAGCAAAGCAACGTACCATGTTTACGATACCATCGGTTTCACGAATGTTAGCCAGAAACTTATTGCCTAGCCCTTCTCCTTTGGATGCGCCTGCTACCAATCCGGCAATGTCCACGAATTCAACAATTGCTGACTGTATTTTCTGTGGGTTGACGATCTCACTGAGCTTTTGTAAGCGTGGATCAGGCACTTCAACAATCCCGACGTTTGGATCGATGGTGCAAAAAGGATAGTTTTCCGCAGCAATGCCCGCTTTGGTCAGGGCATTGAATAGTGTCGATTTTCCAACGTTGGGCAAGCCAACAATACCGCATTTCAGACTCATGATCTGATTCTCTTTGTAAAATTAAGGAGTAACTTTCAAATTATCTCTAAAATTTGTCAGTGCAAAGCGAAAAATGTGAGTTTACAGGTGTAACTGATCATTTTGTAATACCGAGATGACTAATTTAGGAGTAAACTGAAAATTTTGTTAAGTTTTTGTGTGCAATTTAAGCATAGCTGCTTGGCAGTCACCTTTGGCAAGTAACGGCCATATTTCCAAACTACGTGCAATGGCTTCATCAATTAATAAGGCCTCTTCTTTCCTGGGAGGACGTAATACATAGCCGACAACAGCATTACGATCACCCGGATGACCCACACCAATTCGTAAGCGCCAAAAATCTTTAGTGCCAAGCTGTGCAGCAATGTCTTTGAGGCCATTGTGCCCACCCAAACCACCGCCCCATTTCAATTTCGCGACGCCTGGTTCTAAATCCAGTTCATCATGGACAACAATGATTTCATCCGGTTGGATCTTGTAGAAATGGCACAATGCCGCGACTGAGCGTCCGCTCCGGTTCATATAAGTTTGGGGTTCCAATAACCAAAGATCGATGTCTCCTTGGTTTACACGGGCACATAATCCACCAAACCGCGTCTCGGACTTCAGCGTAACATTGAGTTTGTCCGCTAATTCGTCCACCCATAGAAACCCGGCATTGTGGCGTGTTCCTTCGTATTCATTGCCTGGATTACCCAGGCCCACAATTAATTTCATAAAGTTGATTATTTTCGGGACAGTCAACTGAGGAATTTAGGATTATACAAAAAACAAAATCTGCTGAGACATTTTTAATGCCAGCAGATTTTATTTTTTTGTTGAAGCAATTTGCTAACAGTCGCGTTAAGATTCTTCGCTCTCTTCCTCTTCACCAGTTTCTTTATCAGAAGCTGCGTCCTCAGACAGGACCGAACGTGGAATAACAATCGTCGCGACCGGCAAATTTTCACCTTTCACTAACATCGTAATTTCAACATCTTTTGGTATGATTAAGTCACTTAAATGTAACGTGTGACCAGCAGCTAGATCAATCAAATCAACGGTAATAAATTCTGGCAGGTCTGCTGGTAAGCAAGAGATATCAACTTCGGTCAGGACATGGCTTACAATACCACCAGAACTCTTTACTCCTGGTGAAACATCAGCATTAATAAAGTGCAATGGCACTTTCATGTGTATCTTCTTGTTCTTATCAACACGCTGAAAATCAATATGCAACACTTGTCTTTTAAACGGATGCATTTGTACGTCACGCAGTAAAACAGGTTCTTTCTTGCCCGCAAGATTGAGCGTCAGAATAGAAGCATGAAAAGCTTCTAGCTCAAGCTGATGATACAAATCATTATGATCCAATTGGATTGATTGCGGTTCTTTTTCTCCACCATAGACGACAGCTGGAACTTTTCCAGAGCCACGCAGGCGGCGGCTCGCACCCTTTCCCTGCAAAGTACGCTGTTCAGCGTTAACATCAATTTTCATTTCTACTTCTCCAAAATGGTGATTTATCCGCGACCAGATAAATCAATTAAATAAAACAATAAGTTCTTGTTACGGAAAACCAGCGATTTTACCTTATATCAGATAGTTTTGTCTTAGTTTGTAGAACAATAACAACTACTCCATAAACAATGAGCTTAAAGAGTTTTCATTACTGATTCTTAGCATCGTTTCTGCCAGTAAATTGGCAACACTGAGTTGACAAATACGCTCACAGGCTTGGGCCTCATCACTGAGTGGAATAGTGTCGGTAACGACGAGTTTATCCAATGCAGAGTTCTCAATTCGTTGAACAGCATTACCGGACAAAACTGCATGCGTAGAGTATGCGAGAACTGCTTTGGCACCTTCTTCTTTTAGCGCATCAGCAGCTTTACACAAGGTGTTGGCGGTATCTACTAGGTCATCAATAATCACACAGGTGCGATCTTTTACTTCACCGATGATATTCATCACTTTGGCTTCATTCGCCTTCGGACGGCGCTTGTCGATGATAGCAAGTTCACACTCCAATCGCTTGGCCATATGTCTAGCGCGGACAACACCGCCGACGTCCGGCGAAACAACAACCAAATCTTGATAATCATGTTTCCAAACATCACCTAATAAAATCGGCATGCCATAAATATTATCGACAGGAATGTCAAAGAAACCTTGAATCTGGTCGGAGTGTAAATCCATTGTCAACAGTCTATCAATTCCGACAGTTGTCAGCATATTGGCAACAACTTTGGCACTGATTGGCACTCTCACAGAACGTGGCCTTCTGTCCTGCCGAGCGTAACCGAAATAAGGAATTGCTGCAGTAATACGGCCTGCTGATGCACGTTTTAATGCATCGACCATAACCAGAATTTCCATCAGGCTATCATTAGTAGGCGCGCAAGTGGATTGCAAAATAAATACATCTTTACCACGGACGTTTTCAAGGATCTCAACCATGACTTCACCATCACTAAAACGCCCGACATTGGCACGTCCTAAACTCATGTTGAGGTGCTTTACTGAATCATGCGCCAATTTGGGATTAGCAGTACCGGTAAAAACCATCAAACTGTCGTAGGACATTTTTTTTCTCGACATAATTATAAACTGAGGACTCAGGAGCGTAGATCCGTCCTGATGATATGGACAGGAATTTTCTTACCCGTTTGGTCGAATCACTCGGGTTCTATTAAAACCATCAATTCCTATTGGTTGTTGCTAAACAAACTAAAATGGCTGGGGAGGTAGGGATCGAACCTACGAATGCCGGAATCAAAATCCGGTGCCTTACCACTTGGCGACTCCCCAAATTCTTTATTACTTAATATCGCACATCGGATGGTTGTCCAAACCGCGTGCTACAAATCCTTCTATGTTAGAAGGAATGTTCTCTAAAGCTTTCTGTGCCGCAGCTTCGCTAGAAAACTCGGCAAATACACAAGCACCAGAACCACTCATTGCCGCTATTGTAGTATTTTCCAACTGTTTTAGCCACTCCAAACATCTTTTGACTTCTGGATACCGCTGACAAACGACTGGTTCCAAGTCATTATGTCCTTGCCAGATGGAAAAGGGCGGTATTTTGATAGGAATCGTGTTTCGTGTCAATTCTTTACTGCTAAAAATTTCTGCCGTGGAGACATGAACGGGTGGGATAAGTACCAAATACCATGCTTTAGGTAGTTCAACAGACACCAGTTTTTCGCCAATCCCTTCTGCAAATGCATTGTTTCCGAAAATAAATATCGGCACATCTGCACCCAATTGAAGACCTAATTCAATGAGTTCTTTTTGGTTCAAATGGAGGTCCCAGATGGTGTTAAGTGCGAGTAATGTTGTCGCTGCATCAGAGCTGCCGCCACCTAAACCACCGCCCATAGGAATTTTTTTCTGTAAATATATATCGACACCCTGACTTGTCCCACTATGCTGTTTTAACCGTTGTGCAGCACGAAAACAGAGGTCTTGTTCTTCCGGTACACCATCGGTAGGCGTATGGAGTTTTATGACGCCATCAGTTCTTGGCTCAAAACTTAATTGATCCGAAAAATCCAAGAAACGAAATACAGTTTGTAACAAATGGTAGCCGTCCGGTCTTTGTCCAACAACATGTAAAAATAAATTAAGTTTTGCCGGGGCAGGAAATGAATGCATAGATTGTATTAAGAAATATCGTTTTAGCTTTTATTCTATTTGCCAGTTATCCACGACCACTTTGATTTTTAAATCCTGATAATTAAGTTCTAATACTCTGGGGCGTGTTGTCTGTTCTAGTTGTTTCGGAAAGAAGCTCAGATAACGGATGTACCAGTCATCTTGCCGCATAGCGATAAGCTGTCCTTGACTATTAATATCTTTTGCAGCGATAGTAAAAGGCGAATGATACCCTTGTATCCAAAATTGTAAACCATTTATTGGCAATCGCCAGCCCAGTACTTCCTGAGTCAAATTTTCTATATCAGCTGCATGAAAAACTTCTTGTTTTGATGTGGTCAGGCGTGCGCCTTGGTGGTCTTGCCAAATCTCAGCGACGGCTTGACCTAATGGTGATAATAATAGAATATTATCGTTAAGTTTCGTGTGTTGCCAGCGAATACTGCCAGAATAATGTTGGTGTGCATTCTGTATCGACACTCTACCGAACATACTAAAGTCTTTGACTTTAATATGCAGTGCATCAGTTTCCGGTTCGGTAAAAACTGTTTCGACAGCTGTCTGATGTTGCAAGACAGCACAACTTGACAGCAGAAGACAGAGGCAACTGAGCGTAATTTTGTTCCAGGGCATTACTTATGAACTTCAGTTATGCAAGCTCTTGTCGGATTGTTGGTAATCCGGTAGAACAATATTTAATTCCAATGTCTCCTGATTTTCATCTTGTTCAAAATTAACCGATATCGCGTCTTGATCGACACTGACATATTTGCGAATGACGGCTAATAGTTCTTTCTGCAATTGCGGCAGGTAGGATGGTTGATTGCGAAAACTGCGTTCATGCGCAACTAAAATTTGCAACCTTTCTTTGGCAATCGATGCTGATTTAGGTTTAGATGCTCTGAAATAGTCTAATAAGCTCATGATCTACCCCCGAAAAGCATTTTTAGAAACCCTCTTTTGCCATCGATAAAACGATGCGGTCTTTCTTCACCTAAATAACGCGCGACAATATCTTCATATGCTTGACCAGCTTCACTTTTTTCATCCAGAATAACTGGAATACCGGCATTAGATGCTGTGAGTACAGATTTTGACTCGGGAACAATACCCAGTAATTGTAGCGACAAAATTTCTTGTACATCATCAAGCGCTAACATTTCACCAGATTTCACTCTGCTCGGATCATAGCGCGTGAGTAATAAGTATTCTTTAATTGGTTCTTCATTTCGTTCCGCTCTTCGAGACTTGCTAGATAGTAGGCCAAGCATGCGATCTGAATCTCGCACGGAAGATATTTCTGGATTGGTGACAACAAATGCATCATCTGCATAATAAAGTGCTAGATTTGCACCTTTCTCAATACCAGCTGGAGAATCACAAACGATATATTTGAATTCTTGTGACAATTCTTCCAGTACTCGACCAACACCTTCCTTACTTAATGCATCTTTATCTCTTGTTTGAGAAGCGGGGAGGATGTACAGTAAATTACAATTTTTGTCACGAATCAATGCTTGGCTTATACTAGCTTCACCATTGATCACATTAATGAAGTCATAAACAACGCGACGCTCACAGCCCATAATCAAATCTAGATTACGTAATCCCACATCAAAATCAATAATAGCTGTTTTGTGACCTTTCTTTGCAAGCCCCATGGCAATTGCTGCACTAGTTGTTGTTTTGCCAACACCACCCTTTCCTGATGTCACGACTATAATTCTTGCCAACTTGAGCCTCCTTTACTAGATAATCTATGGGAATTATAGATTAATTTGTGTCGTCTTAGGTACATCATTTATCGAGAATAAAATTAATCGCTAAATGATCTCCTGGATAATTAAAGCATGATCCTTTAAGTAAATCTGTACCGGTTTTTTACTAATTTGTTTATTCAAATCTTCATAAATTTTGTAATCTCCCGCAATTGAAATAAGCTCAGCTTGTAAATCAAGGCAAAATATTCTTGCATCTGTTTTTCCTTGTACACCTGCTAACGCCCTTCCTCTTAGGGTATTGTAGACATGTATATTACCCTCAGCCATAAT
This sequence comes from Nitrosomonas sp., assembly GCA_021774195.1. Lineage (GTDB taxonomy): Bacteria > Pseudomonadota > Gammaproteobacteria > Burkholderiales > Nitrosomonadaceae > Nitrosomonas. Next base: position 8,295 of record JAJFJJ010000059.1, read on the forward strand.
TTCAGCGCCTGCGCTTACTTGTGACATAATGATTAAATCACCGGAAGCATAAATACGTTGTCCAGAACGAACCGGTTGCGTTATTAACGTTGTTTCGGTAGTTGGTTCCGGCGTAGACTGAGGTGTGACAACCGGCTCCTCTATAATCTCTTTCTCGGGCTCTGAGGGTTTGTTGACACTGCTCTGTTTTTGCGTATTTTCATCTGAAATTTTGCTGCCAGCAGTACGTGCGGTATCAATGGGGATAAATAATGCCCTTGCCTGGGTGTTTTGCTGGCCATTGCCGCCGCGTATACCGACTGGAAACAATCCTATTTTTCTTAACACATTAGCAATATCTGCAATATTGATTGCACAATCTAGTTTGTTTGACTCGCTAACATCAATAATCAGCGGAGAATTCTTAAAGAACTCTGGTGCTTGTTGAATTTTCTCCTGAAGGGCTAATTCGATTGCAGCAATATCATTGTCAAATAGGATAAGTATGGGCGCAAAAAAAGTACTGCTCTTGAACTCAATTACAGAAGATACGTTGGTTTGCTTTTTTTGTTGGTTTGATGACATCCGTAGTATTGTTTTTTTTGATTAGACTGTTCTTTAAAAAGAATTATTTTACTATGGTAATTCAAATACGGTTGCTAAAAGTTATTATACCTGTCAATTTGTTGTGATAAGTAGGAAATTCATTGGTTAACGACTGTTAATCACATATTTTCTGTTAGAAGGAATTCCTCATGGAAAATATGGATTAATTGATGATTCCAATGTGTAATACTCTTGTGTCATTGTGCGCCAAATGAGCTTGAATATTACACCAGTACATTATATTTTAGCTTATGCGTATTTTTCCTTTATTCATTTCAAGTATTATTATCGTCGCTTTATGTGCTTTGATAATGTTGCTTTCTCTGGTTATTGAAACCGAACCGCATATTGTACGTTCGGCAAACCTGACGCCTGAGCACATTGAACGAGCAAAGAAAATGATTGATGCACATCGGCAGCAAGCTAGCTTACGTTTGTTGTCAAGATTAAATTTTCTGCCTAGCGATATTGATATTGCAATAAATTATCTGACTAATTTTCTTGGTAAAGGAAATGCACAAACAGTCTTCAGTGAGCATCAAGTACAAATTTACTTAACTTTCCCTATTCCTGTTAACTTCATAAGTGGTTACCTCAATTTAGCTGTAACGATGGTGCAAACTAAAGATTTACCGAGGATTCAATCCGTTCGTATTGGAAAATTATCTTTGCCTGATTCAATAGCTAATTATTTGCTGTCTAATGAATTTATGTGGTCAAGAATAAACCCTGAGTATCGCAAAGGTTTAGATACGATAAAATTTGTTTATATTTCCGAGCATCAGGTTAGCGTGCTATATCGCTGGAATAAAAGCGCCCCTAAACTAAAGGGGGGTATTTTAGCATTGGATGAACACGAGCTAACGCAATTGCTTCGTTATCAAACACTATTAGCCAATATTAAGCACCAAAATCACGGCAAAGCAATCTCGTTAACTTCGCTATTGCAACCATTAATGCAACTGGCCGCAGAGCAGTCTATTAATGGTGGCGCGCAATCTGAAAACAGAGCAATGTTGTTGGTTGCAGCATTGCATGTATCAAATATTCCAATCAAGGTATTGATACCGGCGGCTGAAACGTGGCCCCGGCCAGAAAGTCAGCTGATTACACTCAATGCACGCAATGATTTTGCAAAGCATTTTATGGTGTCTGCAGTTATTTCAGCCTATGCTGATACTAACTTAGCAAATGCTATCGGCCTATATAAAGAAATTGAAGATGCTCGTTCAGGGAGTGGCTTCTCATTCGATGATATTATCGCTGATCGTGCTGGCACGACGTTTGGGGCACGCGCAGTTGCGAGTGAAACACATGCGCTTAAACTTCAAAAACTTTTAGCGGCAGGGATGGAAGATATGGACTTAATGCCTTTTTGGTCTGATTTGCCTGAATCAATGCCCGAATCAGAATTCAAACAGCGCTTTGGGAGCATTGACTCAGCAGCGTATCAACGGATCATTGCAGAAATTGAGCGGCGAGTTTTAAGCTTGCCATTTGCCAACTAAAGGGCCCTCTAAAACTTATTCATTCATCAAACGTTTCATCGTCTCAAGTAAAATTGTGTTACCCGGGTTTTCTTCCAAAGCTGATTGCCAAATACGTTTGGCGTCTTCTTGAGCACCTTGAATCCATAATACCTCGCCTAGATGAGCTGCAATTTCTGCGTCAGGTTTTGAGGCAAATGCAAGATTCAGATAATTTAAACCATCTACGAGGTTACCCATACGATAATATACCCAGCCTAGGCTATCCATAATGTACGGATCATCTGGTGATAGCTCTACAGCGTGCTTAATTAATTTTAACGCCTCAGGTAATTGGTCGCCACGTTCAGCCAAACTGTAACCCAGTGCATTGTATGCATGTGCGTTATTCGGCCGGATCTCAATAAGTTTACGTAAATCTTTTTCAGTAATATCAAATTTACCGAGTTTATCTGCTGCCAGGGCGCGATCATATAACAGCTCTGGAAAATCTGGTAACTGACTCAGACCAGCATCCAGAATATCAAATACTTCTTGATGTCGACCAGAACGCCGAATAATTTGTGCTTCAGCCAGAATAAGATGGGCGGTTTGTTGGTCATTTGCTGCGGGTAGGCTTTTTAAATACGAGCGTGCTTTATCTAGATCACCTTCTAGTGCCAGTAAATCCGCATAACGAATTTGTGCTGGAATATATTGTTCGCCACTTGTCACCAAAAGATAGGTGGCCATTGCCTTGTCGGTTTGTTTTGTTTCCTCATAAATTTGCGCCAATTGAAAATTAACAGCATTTGTATCTTTATAATCGAGTTCAAGCGCTCTTTTAAGACTGATTTCAGTTAAATTAAAATCACGCAATTCAGTAGATAAGATACCAACAGCTAACATGATATCTGCGTTATCAAGATTTCTTTCTTGCAAAATTTTTAATTGCTGCCCTGCTAAATCATTGTGACCCTGTGCAATTAATAATCGACTATAGGCAATACGTACTTCATTTGCGGCAGGGTATTTTTTGAGGTATGTTTCAAAGAATTTTGTCGCGTCATCAACGGACTCTCGCTGCAATATACGACCTTTCTGAATGGCCGCGATTTCCCAATCAGGGCGCAGCGTAAATGCTTGATGCATTTCATCATAAGCCAGGTTATATTGCGAAGCAAACCATGCCGCTTGAGAAATTGCGAAATGGGCTTCTGGTAGTTTTTTGTAAGGCTGCGCTAAATGTTGAATCAGTTGTAGCGTTTGAACTTTGTTTTGATTATGCGCTAACAACTGATTTAGTTGTAAAAAAACTTGACCAACGTTCTCTTTTTCTGTTGCTAACAACTTTTCCAGATGCGGGCGCGCTTTATCTAATTTTCCGAGATTAACTAGCAGGGCAGCGAGTGTTTGACGTGCATCGCTAGACTCAGGCTCTAATTCTACCCACAAGGTTGTCGCTTGCTCAGCAACAAATGGATGACGTGCATGTAAGGCAATTTCACTTGCGCGTTTGGCAATTCGTGGATCACGTGTGGTTTTGGCCAGTTTTAGATAGCGGCCGACAGCAATATCGAGTTGCCCGCGCTGTAAAGCAGTTTCTCCAAGTAAAAAATCAAACAAAATAGGCGCGGTTAATTCTTGTTTTGGTAAGTTCGCGTGTTTAGTCTCAATTTGCTCGGTGGATTCTTCTGTTTTTTCTATTCCATCTTTAGTTGGAATTTGTGCGCAGGCAACTAATCCGAATGATAATAATAGGCTAAGAATTTTAAAGTTCATGAAAAATCCAAATGTTGTTATCCAGCTAAAAAATAATGATTCTTATTTGTGTTATTTTCGTGGTTACTATAAATAAAGGGAACATACTCATCAAATTTATGTCGGTTAAACTAACTCAATGATCAATATATTCCATATTGGTTATTTGTAACAAATTTTGATTCTGTTCTGATATCTTCGGAATTATACTTAAAAGAAATAAAATCTTTATTGTGATTAAACTATCAGAACGATATTATTTCATGAAAGTTCATTTAAAGGTGCTTCTAAAAATTTGGATTTCTAAACAGACAAGGCGGGAACAAAAAATATTGACGCAGCATATAACTGATATGTAAGGAGATATTTTTTGTGAGTAACGCAGTATTGTGCCGAAACGGGGTAAGCAGGCAATTCGCTTTGCGGATGCTCGCAAATATGGATTTTTAGAGGTGCCCTTAAACATAAACACTATGCAGCAGACAGAATAAAAACTAATTCCCTGAATTGGATGTTTTTTGGTATGAAGGCTATGTGTTGTCGTGATTCAATAAATAACACTGCACTGTCTCATTCACTCCATTGAGTGAAACAATTGATTAATATTATCACTCACTATAAGGTTAACGTGTTTTTGCACAAATTGTTTTATGTTTAATCCATCCAGAGAACAGGCACGCCAATTTTTTTTTGATACTTGGTTAAAATATCGTCAGCGGGAAATTCTTTCTAGTTTGGAGAATATAGCGCTTGAAGTAATCTTATTGCACCCTGAATATCATAGTATGCTCGATGACGTGGAGCATTATCGTGAAAAAGACTATTTGCCTGAAATGGGGGACACCAACCCATTTCTACATATGAGTATGCATATTGCGATCAAAGAGCAACTTTCCATTGATCAACCCATTGGAATTTGTGAACGATTTAAGCGTCTACAGCTTATAGCAGGAGATGATCATGAAGCTGCACATCAGGTAATGGAGTGTTTAGCAGAAATGATTTGGCAAGCACAACGAAATCAGTCTGGGCCAGATGCCGCAATTTATTTTGAGTGTCTTGATAGGCGGTTGATTACATAGCGTTAATAGAAAATCGGGATATAACGATAAATGTTATATCCCGATTTTCTATTTTTAAATCATCAAGCTGTATTTGATTGATGATACGACCAACCGTTCAAACAGTTCTTACTTATTTGAGTTCAACGATCCTGATTGGCTTGAATAATAAAAAGCCAGATTCTCAATATCTTCTGTAGTTAATGCAGCCGCCATACCTGCCATAACAGGGTCGGTACGATGTCCTGACTTATAATCTTTCAGTGTTTTTTCGATGTAGGTTCTGTATTGACCGCCTATTTTAGGAAAGTTTGGCGCAGCGCTGTTACCATCTACACCGTGACATGATGCACAAGCTTCTGCTGCTTTACTCTTTCCAGCGTCAATATCAGCTGCCATTACTTGCCCGGAAATTAACAGGGCTGCACCGCTCAACGCGGCAATAACAAATTTCTTCATAATTCATTCCTTGCTCAAATGATTTAATTAATTTCCAGCGTAGTAAGCAGCAAAATCTTTTATATCCTGCTCTGTTAAAGTTTGAGCTAACGCATCCATGGTTGGATGGCTGCGTGTGCCGTCTTTGTAGCCTTGAATCGCCTTGACTAAATATTCTTCGTGTTGTCCACCAATTTTAGGCACATGGTAGACTACGGGAAATGCGGTTTTGTAACCACCAGCTATTCCGTGGCAGCCTTCGCACATTGATGTCTTCTCTTTTCCGGCAGCAGCATCACCAGCATGAGCCACGCCTGAAAAAACAAACAGCATGCTCGAGGCGAGTAATAAATTCATAATTGTTTTTTGTTTCATGTAACCCTCCTTCTCTCAAAAGTTGAACTTTAAACGATGCGCCTTATTTGGTCAATGAATTGTGAGTATGTCCATGTTGTGTATAGGGAAATTGTAGTTGCAAGTTCTACCTATTTACAGCATTCTTTGACTCTAATTCTTCCCATTTCGTAAGGCAGTCTATTAATTCCTTTTCAATCTCAGTTAAGCGTAATTGCAAAGCCTTTGCTTCGTCTGGTTTGTTACTGTAGATCACCGGATCATTCAAAAGCAAACCGATGTTGGCCTGTTCCTGTTCCAGAGTATCTATTTTTGCAGGTAACGCTTCAAGTTCACGAGCTTCCATATAACTGAGTTTTTTGGCTCGAGTTGATGGTTTGTTCGATTTTGTTTTCGGGGTTAATGAAGCGTTAGATCGTTGAGTGTCTTGTCTGTTAACTGAACTTTCTTGTGTTTTTTTTGTCCGTACCCAATCTTCATAACCACCTATAAACTCTCTAAGTATACCACTACCTTCAAATGCAATGACCTGTGTTACAACATTATCGAGAAATTCCCGGTCATGACTGACTAGAAAAAGGGTACCGGCATAGTTTTGCAGCAATGTTTCTAGCAACTCAAGTGTTTCAATATCTAAGTCATTGGTGGGTTCGTCAAGTACCAGCACATTGGCCGGACGGGTGAACAAACGTGCTAACAGCAAACGATTACGCTCACCACCAGATAATGATTTAACTGGCGAACGGGCACGTTGCGGTGGAAATAAAAAATCTTCTAAGTAACTAATAACATGTTTACGTTTACCATTAATTTCTACAAATTCAGAGCCTTGACTAATGGTGTCAGTCAGCGTCATTTCTTCATCAAGTTGCTCACGCATTTGGTCGAAGTAAGCAACTGATAATTTGGTGCCCTGTTGAATGGTGCCACTATCCGGTTCTAATTCGCCCAGAATGATTTTTAATAAAGTAGATTTTCCGACCCCATTGGGTCCCAATAAACCGACTTTGTCGCCACGCAATATACGGCAGGAAAAATCTTTGATGATAATATTTTCGCCGTAACTTTTGTTGACGTGTTCCAATTCTGCAACTAACTTGCCGGAGCGTTCCCCCGAATCAACATTAATATTTGCTTTTCCGGCTCGTTCGCGTCGTGCTGCACGTTCTAAGCGTAACGCCTCCAATTGACGTACTCTGCCTTCATTACGCGTGCGTCGTGCTTGAATTCCTTTGCGTATCCAAACCTCTTCTTGAGCCAGAACTTTGTCAAATTTTTGATTATGTACGGCCTCAATCTCCAGCATTTCTGCTTTTTTGCGCTGATAATCGGTAAATTTTCCTGAGAAAGACTCCAGGTTGCCACGATCTAATTCAATAATCCGAGTGGCCACATTATCTAAAAAACGTCGATCATGGGTAATCAACAAAACGCTACCGTTAAAATCTTTGAGTAATTCTTCTAGCCACTCAATGGAAGAGAAATCTAGATGGTTAGTTGGTTCGTCCAGTAATAAAACATCTGGCGAAATCACCAAAGCACGGGCTAATGCGACGCGTTTTTTTAAACCACCGGAAAGGTGCTCAATCAACGTGTCAGCAGGCAAATTTAATTTGTCAATGACGGTTTCTATTTTTGCCTGGATACTCCAGCCATCCTGAGTTTCTAGTTCGCTCTGTAGATCTTGCAAACGTGTCAGTAACACCTCAGTGTCCTCGCTTCCTTCGCTTAAAGCATGTGAGGTAGCGTGATAGTCGATTAAGACTTGACTAATATTGCCTAACCCATTAGAAACTTCTTGGTAAACCGTATTTTTCGGGTCTAACAGAGGCTCCTGTGAGACATAAGCCAACTTTAAATTTGGTGCCCACCAAAGCTTGCCGTCATCCAGTTTAATTTCCCCTGAGAGCGCACGTAATAAACTGGATTTTCCACCACCATTTCGGCCAATCAGGCCAATACGCTCCCCAGGATCAAGCTGTAAGTTAACTTGGTTGAGTAAAGCATGATGACCAAATGCCAGGCAAGCTTTTTCTAGTGTGATAAGTGGCATAGAATCCGTTTATTATGGATGATTAGGTAGAAAGAAATTAACTGTACGTAAACAGAAAGGTCGCAATTTTGTCATGCTTTGTTAGACTTGGCAAAAACAAACCTATCAAAAAGCGTTATTCTCGACAATTGTTCCAGAAAACTTTATCCCCAAGGACCTATATAGGGAATGTCAGTAAAACTTCTGACTTAGCACTTTTGTATAACCTGACCGAAGCGTTCTACTGTCTGGAAAGTAAACAAATCCTCATAAATCTGTATCATTTTCCGGACACAGCTGCTCAGTTACTTGCTTGGGATTGAGTCTAATCATTCGCTTTGACACGATGTTCACCTACATCTGGCATTCTGTAGGCTTTGCCGGACCTCACTTCATCAAAACCGGCGATCACCCGTTCTTACATAACTATAGACCCCATCGACCCAGATATAAACGTAACGCTTCGCATCGACTCTTTGTTCGATGATCCTTCTCTCTGGCTATTGGCATTTATGCAAACACGGTTTGCAATCTATCCTATTTCGGGCATAAAAAGTTATAGGTAACATGTATTTGTCGCGTACGGACATCAAAAGTGCGACGCAACATCAAACACTAATTGTTACTAATAGGAGAAACATTATGTCACGTATTGAAACGATCAATCATCAAGAAGCTACAGGCGAAACCAAGGAATTGCTGGATGCTGTGCAACAAAAACTGGGCGTTGTTCCTAATTTCTTACGCGTGTTTGCGCATTCACCCAAAGCATTGGCAGCGTTCTTAGGTTTGTTCGAAAATATCGGTCAGGGTGTATTGGATCCGAAGATTGGCGAACGTATTGCACTGGCTGTCGGTGAAAAAAATGGTTGCCAATATTGCGTTTCTGCACACACCGCTATTGCACGAGGCGCTGGACTAAACGAGGATGAAATTGAAAATGCTCGAAATGGCAGTTCAATAGACCCAAAAGCACATGCTGCTGTGACTTTTGCCGCTGCGTTGAATGAAAAACGCGGTGAAATTACAACGCTGGAATTTGCCCAGGCCAAAGCAGCCGGTTTAAGTGATGCCGAGATTGTTGAGATTATTACGCATGTCGGACTGAATTTCATGACCAATGTGCTTGGCAAGTCCACACAAGTAAAAATTGATTTCCCTGAAGTCCACTTACTCAGTAGCACGCAGAAGGCGGCCTAGAAGCCAGTCAAGAAATAGTGGTTATAGGGTGGTGTGCGCACCATCCTATAATTATTTGAATATAAATATATTGTTTGTGAGGGCAATTCTATGCCACATCCATACGTCAAACGCTTGTTTACAGAGTCCGTGAAAAATATGCAGGAAGAATACGGTGTGCGCGAAACAGGACAACAACTAGAAGATACTCCTGTCGCACACGATGTATTTGCTGAACGGGAACGTGAGTTTATCGAAACGCGGGACAGTTTTTACATGGCAACCGTCAACAGTGATGGCTGGCCCTATGTTCAGCATCGCGGTGGACCAAAAGGGTTTTTGCGTGTGATTGATAAAAAGACCATTGCCTTTCCAGATTTTCGCGGCAATGACCAATATATCAGTGTCGGCAATCTACGTAGTTCCGATAAGATTTCACTAATACTCATGGATTATCCCAATCGTCGCCGCTTGAAAATCCTTGGCTATTGCCGGATTGTAACCGAGCGCGAAGACTTAATGCAGGTCGCAAAATTGGAACCGGAGGGCTATGGCTATTCGGCACATCGTGCCATGATCATCACGCTCGATTCGTTTGATTGGAATTGTCCGCAACATATTGTTCCACGCTATACACAACAAGAGATTGAAGCAATGCTGCCCGAACAGCCCTACCCAGCCCAGGCAAGCTTCTCCCTGCCCACCACACAGGAAGTCAAAAAACTTGGTGATGACTTTATTCCTGTAGAACTAACCGGTATTTGTAGGCAAGCTGAGCATACTTCCGAGTTTATCCTGCGTCCGCTCGATGGCACACCTGTCGTGCCAAATGCCGGTTCGCATATCCGTATCGCCGTGCGTGGTCACGATGAGCGGATTAAAGTGAACGCATATTCGCTGATTAATGGACCAGAACAGAACGCTGCATTTCATATCACCGTATTGAAAGAAACAGACGGTGAGTGCGGTTCCTATTTTATGCATGACACACCGCGTATTGGTGATCGCCTCTATATCCAGCCGCCCAAGAATGATTTTCCATTAGCAAAGAATGCCGCACACTCGATACTAATTGCCGGAGGTATTGGCATTACACCGATCCTGTCTATGGCAAGGGCGCTGCAGGCCTCCGACGCTTCGTTTGAGATACATTACACCACGCGCACCCGGACACAAATGGCTTTTAAGCAGCAAGTCACAGAGCTTGCCGGTGATAACGGCCATTTCTATTACAGCAAAGAAGAGCCGCCAACTAAATTAGACCTTAATGACATTCTGGCTGAAGCAAAAGTTGGCGTCCATATCTATGTCTGCGGCCCGAAAGCATTAATTGAGGCGGTAATCACTATTGCTGGGGCAAAAGGCTGGCCAAAAGAGCAGATTCATTTTGAGTTATTTGGTAACCCTTCGGCCAAACAAGAAAACGACCAACCGATTGAAGTGGCGTTGCGTAAAAGCGGTAAAACCATTCAGGTTGCCAAGGATCAGTCAGTTCTTGATGCTTTGCTTGATGCAGGTGTGACCGTTGGCTTCAGCTGCAAACGCGGTGAATGTGCGAGCTGTAAAGTGCCGGTGTTGGAAGGAGATATCGATCACCGTGACATCGTGCTGGACAGTTATGAGAAAAAAGCTGGCAATGTGATGTGCAGTTGCGTGTCTCGTGTGAAAGGAAACCGGCTGGTGCTGGATTTATAGGAATTAATAATGTTAATAAGTGTATCCAAAGCTGAAAAACTGATTTACGAGGCATTGCCTGTACCGAAGTTAACCGCCATTCCGTTGGTTGAGGCCAATGACACTGTGCTGGCAGCAGACATCAAGTCAGAACGTGATTACCCACCATTTGACCGTATTACTAAAGACGGCATTGCTATTGCTAGCGCCAGCTTCACTGGCAAGGAGCAACACATGGATTTAAGCGGTTATGCGCAAGCGGGTAAGCCGCAGGCTGTATTGAAAGATGGTGGCACAGCTATCGAAGTGGCAACCGGCGCACCTCTACCGCAGGGCACAGACGCGGTGATTCCTTATGAAGAGATCGAAAAACAAGCTGGTAGCGTTGTTCTCAATACGCAACGGGTTCGTGTTGGGCAACATATTCACCCGCAAGCAAGTGACTGCAAAGAAGGAACGGTTCTAATTAAAAAAGGCGCAATAATTGGCAGCCCGGAAATCGCCATTCTAGGCTCTAATGGTATACATACCGTCTCGGTCTATGCCAAGCCGCGCATCGCGATTATTACAACGGGTGATGAGCTAGTCGCGACCGATGCAAAGATCGAGCCACATCAATTACGTCGAAGTAATGATGTTATGTTGCTAGCAGCACTCCAAGGACATGGCTTTTCCAATGTTCTCTGTAGTCATGTGCCCGATGATGCCGCACAACTCCACGCTGAGTTTGTGAAAGTATTGAAGGTGTCAGATGTGGTGCTAATTTCAGGTGGTGTTTCTAAAGGTATCTATGACTTAATACCCGATGTGCTGAAAAAATTAGCAGTTAAAAATATTTTTCATGGCGTATGCCAACGTCCTGGAAAGCCGATGTGGTTTGGCAAGAAAAAGAGCGCATTGGTATTCGGTTTGCCCGGTAATCCGGTATCGGCGCTTACTTGTACTTTACGCTACGTGGTTCCTGCACTGAAGAAAATGAGCGGATATGTCGAACCGCTCAAGGATTACAAAACACTCGGTGAAGCGGTCGATGTCAATGTACCGTTCACGGTTTTTTTGCCGGTAAAAACCAAGCTTGATAATGGGGCGGTGTCGGTACCAAATAACGGTTCGGGTGACTTTACCAGTCTTGTCGATAGTAGCGGCTTCATCGAGCTGCCCAGTGAAACCCATCATTTTTATGCGGGCGAACGCTACCCATTTTTCCCATGGAGGACACCATGCCAGCTTTAGATGATCACATGGTGGATAAGCATGGGCGGCGCATGCGCAAGCTGCGCATATCGTTGCTCGACGCATGCAATTTGCGTTGCCTCTATTGCATGCCCGAGCGTCCGGTATTCATGCCGCAGAAGGATTGGGCAAGTACCAAAGAGCTGACACACATTACACGCAATTTAGTGGCACTGGGCATCGAGGAAATCCGTCTAACCGGTGGTGAACCGCTAATGCGCCGGGATTTCTTAGAAATCGTTGATGAACTTTCAACGCTTCCAATCAAAAAACTAGGACTGACTACGAATGCGCTGTTGCTTGCGCCGTATCTACCGTTGTTGCAGCATACCAAGTTGCAACAACTCAATATTAGCCTCGATAGCCTGAATACTGAGAATTTCATGCGGATTACCCGCCGTGATGCGTTTAAAACGGTGATGGACGCTATTTTTACTGCCAAAACACTGGGATTTGCAATCAAGATTAATACGGTAATTATGAAAGGCGTGAATGATCATGAATTGCCTGCTTTTGTTGAGTGGTCTGCGGCACATGATATTCCGGTGCGATTTCTGGAAGTAATGAATATTGGTGTGATGAGATCACAGTTTCAAAAACGTTTTCTTTCTGCTTTCGATATGAAAACAATGCTAGCGGCAGATTATCAATTCAGTCGGCTTAATGATAAGTCAGATAGCACCTCTCGCAACTTTCGTGTTTCCAACGGGGCAGAGATTGGCTTTATTACCTCCGAATCCAACCCGTTTTGCACCGGCTGCTCACGCCTGCGTCTAACACCGAAAGGTCAGATCCGTCCCTGTTTGTTCATGGAAGAAGGTATTGATCTGAAATCATTGGCACCCGAAGATTACCCTACTGCGCTTGCTTCAATAATCGCCATGAAGCCAACCAGACGCATTCCCCACCAACCACAACCAATGTATCAAATTGGAGGATAAGATGAACAACTCATTATCACACATAGATGCACAGAATAATCCCGGTATGGTTGATGTCAGCGGTAAAGCGATCACCCAGCGTACAGCAGAAGCAGAAGCTAGCTTGCGTTTGCCACATGAGATTTTAGAAGCCATACATGGCGAAGATATCACTTCTCCCAAGGGACCGGTTTTTCACACTGCAATTATTGCTGGCACGCAAGCAGTTAAACGCACGCATGAGCTGATTCCTTTTTGTCACCCATTACCAGTAGAAGGCATCACCATCACAATCAAGCCAAAGAATGAGATGTTAATCATTCGCTGCCGCGTTACTTGCACCAACAAAACCGGTGTAGAGATGGAAGCGCTAACGGGAGTCAGTGTTGCCGCACTCACAATCTACGATATGTGTAAATCCATGAGCCATGCCATGGTGATAGAGCGCATACATTTACTGGAGAAAACCGGTGGCAAATCAGATATTAATGCAGGAGAGTAATATGCAAAATCCACTTTATGGACTCATTCTCGCCGGAGGCAAAAGCACCCGAATGGGACGCGATAAAGGCGCGCTGATCTACCATCATGGTAAAGATCAAGTTCGCTATTTACATGAAATGCTAAACCCATTTGTTGACCAAGTATTTGTTTCTATCCGTCATGCACAACTTAGCGATAATCACCTACAAGGTTACAACACCATTGAAGATACTCGGATGATTAATTCGCCAGTCAATGGAATACTTTCTGCAATGGATAAGCACCCTGAAGCGAGTTGGCTGGTTGTCGCGGTAGATATGCCGTATATCAACGAAACTGCCGTTAAGACACTACTCAGTGCACGCAACCCTAAACGCACAGCCACTTGCTTTAGCTCCCCAGTTAAGGGTGGTCCAGATCCACTTTTTGCCATATGGGAAGCGCATACTAAAGCAGAAATCGAGGCCTTAACAGCGAAAGAATCGATAACCTGCCCACGCAAGATGCTTACGTTACTGGATACAAAGCTTATCCAGAATGGCATTGATTCTCAGGTACTCAGTAATATCAATACGCCGCAGGAATATAAGGAGGTATTGACATGATGACCATACACATCACCTATTTTGCCGCATTACGCGATGCCACAGGACAAACCGAGGAAACATTGAGAACGGAAGTAAAGACGGCCAACGCACTATTCCATGAACTAACAACAAAGTATCACTGGCCATTCTCCGAGGCGGATATCCAAGTGGCCATTAATGACCGTTATCAACCGGTTGAGGCAGCGCTGAAGGAAGGCGACCGGGTCGTCTTCATACCGCCGGTAGCTGGAGGTTAAAATGAATTTTCAACTAACCAGCCAACCGATCGAAACCTTAATCGATTCATTACACCCCCATACCGGAGGCATTGTAACCTTTGAGGGCCGTGTAAGGGATATCAATGAGGATAGGGAAGTTTCATCGCTTGAATATGTCGCTTACCCGGAATTGGCTCTACATGAAGGGCATGCCATTATCGATCAAGCGTTGAAACAGTTTGATATTCTCAAAGCTTACGCGATTCATCGTACGGGTCATTTAGAAATTGGTGATATTGCCGTGTGGATCATGAGTGCAGCGATACATCGCCAAGAAGCCTTTGAAGCGACGGAATATATCATCAATACCATTAAGGCTCGCGTCCCTATCTGGAAGAAAGAACATTATCGTGATGGTAAAACGGTATGGGTACGTTGCGATCGTTGTGCTCATCATCACGACCATAACCATGTCGTCAAAGAGAAAAGCCATGGAACCGGATGAACGTCAATTTTATGCACGCCATGTTAGCCTCACAGAAGTCGGTGAAGCAGGCCAACAACGACTCAAACAATCCCGAGTACTAGTAATTGGTGCCGGTGGTTTAGGTTGTCCGGCACTGCAATACCTAACGGCTGCCGGTGTCGGTCAACTCACTGTCTGTGATGGCGATAAGGTGGAGCTATCTAATTTACACCGCCAGCCCCTCTACCATCCAACAGATGCCGGACAATGGAAAGCAAAATGTGCTGCAGAACGCTGCCTTGAACAAAATCCTTGGATCAAAGTAGAAACGGTCACGACTTGGATCACCCCAAAGAATATCGAAGAAATGATACATGCACATGATTTGGTGCTGGATTGCACTGATAATCTTGCCACCAACTGGTTGATTCATGATGCTTGCTATTTGGCTGGCATCCCGTTGATTGCAGCAGCAATCCATCGGTTTGAAGGGATCATTCACCGGTATGCGTTTAATCATCAACGACAGGCTTGTGCACGTTGTCTGCGTCCCGAAATTGTAACGTCAGCAGATATTGGCAATTGTGCCGAGCGCGGAGTAATGGGGGCACTACCTGGTGTTTTCGGAACCATACAAGCACAAATAGCATTGCACCATCTGTTGGAAATTGAAACGCTCCCTCATGCCACCAGCTGGATCATGGATCTTAAAACCATGCAAACGCGCATGCTCGGTTGGGATCAACGAGAAAACTGTCCGTTATGTGCCGCCAGCAAACTACCGCCATTTGCAGTACTGCATCCCAACGAACCTGATGTAAACATACCATCATTAGATGGGATGGATGCCAATGCAAGGTTAATTGATATCCGTGAAACAGACGAATGTGTTAGCACGCCAATTCCACCTCAGTTCGCCTCAGAACACAGGCCGCTGTCCACTTGGCAAAACAAATCATTACTGCAGCATCAACGCTACATTTTACTCTGTGCAAAAGGCAAACGTAGCGAACAGCTTGCCAAGAGGTTGCGTTTGGAGGGGTATGCGCAAGTTTACTCGCTTAAAGGCGGCATAGATGCTATTAGCTGCATTATTTAGTGTCATTGCATTACTCTATGCCAGTGTGGGCTTTGGTGGTGGTTCGTCTTATCTGGCGCTGCTTGTGCTATGGGGACTACCTTATGCCATCATCCCGATGCTGGCGCTTGCCTGCAATATTATTGTTGTCTCCGGTAATAGTTTGCATTATGTGCGGGCAGGCTATTTCAATAAGCGTTTGCTGACACCTTATCTAATTGGTTCGATTCCACTTTCGTATCTTGGTGGCACACTGATCATTGATCAGCTGATTTTTGAATGGTTGATTTTTTTATTACTGTTGATCGCAGGCTTGCTACTGATCGGGCAACATCAAGCATTTGACGATCCGCAAACCAGTTATCGTCCGCCTTCACAGCCTTTCGCCATACTAGTGGGCGCAGTACTTGGTTTTCTCTCAGGCATCATTGGCATTGGAGGAGGCATTTTTCTGGCACCAATTTTGTATTTATTACGTGCCGGTCCTCCCCGGCAGATTGCGACAACCGCTTCGTTATTTATCCTAATCAATTCAATAGCAGGATTACTAGGACATCTACAAAAGACTGGGTTTTTAGAGATGTTATCGGCATACTGGCCCTTACTACTCGCTGTATTTGTTGGTGGACAAATCGGCAACCTACTTTCCTTGAAACACTTCCCACTAAGAATTATGGTATTGATCACTGGCCTGTTGGTATTATTTGTATCTCTACGTATGGGTATTAAAGTAACAGGGCTGTTATCCAACTGAGGATTTTAGAATGGTAGAAGATTGGGATGATTATCGTTTCTTTTTGAGTATTGCTGAGCATGGCACGCTCAAAGCAACTGCCGCTGCCATGAAGGTTAATCTTTCAACGGTATTGCGTCGCATCAATACACTGGAAAAGAAAATGGGCGCACGACTATTCGACCGTTCACACGATGGTTTTATATTGACCCCTGCGGGCAATATTATGAAAGAACATGTCGAGACAATGCAGCATTCAGTGATTGAACTGATGCGTAAAGTGAAAGATACTGATCACCAAGTCGGTGGCGTGATTAAACTTGCTACGACTGATTCTTTATTTCAGAATTGGTTGGGACCTTTAGTCAAAGCGTTTCGTGAACAGCATTCCGATATATATTTTGAATTCCTTGTTTCACCCAAGAATATTAATCTTGTGAAATATGAAGCCGATATTGCAATTTCTGTGGGCAACATACGACCTGATTATATGGTTGGTCGTAAATTGATGGACGTACATTATCGATTCTATGGGTTAGCCTCACTTTATGAAGACAAAGCACCTGTGGCAAATAGTGAACAACTTAAAGAATTACCCATCATGCATATGAATGCTGATTTCGCCCACCAGCCTTTTTATAAATGGCAAAAAACACATGTCCCGAGTAGCGGCCCCTTTCATAGTGCCGATCATTTCACTGTCATGCATCAGATGATTCGATTGGGGCTTGGAGTCGGTTTGCTTCCGCATTATTTGGGAGATAGCGACACAGAGCTAGAAACATTATTTACTTTGCCCAATGAAGCCAATAAAGAACTCTGGATATTAACGCCCCCAGACTTGCGTAATGTTGGGCGTATACGCAAATTTATGGAATTTGTGCGTCAGTATTGCTATTCTCGAGCAGCTTCCCAGTAATACGCCAGTAGTTTACCGTTTAGTGCGTTCTGGGAATAAAGCTTGTTTAGAGCTAAGTTCTTTTACGAAAAAATATTGTTCCTTATCAGGAATAATTGTGTGTTTTTGGTTTGTTCTCACGGAAAAAGAACCCGAGTGGGAACTTTCTGTTGTTTTTGTTCTTGTTTGCGCTATTATGTTCCCAAAGGGGATCAATATGATTGATGCACATAAAATTGGTAATGCTGTGCGCGCTGCACGAAAAGAACAAGGCCTAACGCAAGAACAGCTTGCCGCGATGTCCGGCGTGGGACGTCGTTTTATTATTGAGCTGGAAGACGGAAAAGAGAGCTGTCATCTTGGCAAGGTTTTGCATGTACTTTTGACTCTGGGTATCGATGTACAATTAAAATCGCGTCATGATTATGGCACAGGATTTGGCGATGGCTCTGGAGACGGTAGTGGAAGCGGTTGTGGTGCGGGAAATGGTGATGGTTCAGGAAAGGGCTAGGTTATTAATATGAGCAATATTCTAGATGTCTGGCTTCTTGGTAAAAAGGTGGGTGTTTTAGAGCAAGAGAGCGGGCGTATGCGCTTTTCCTATGAAGAAGGATACATTTCTAAATCCGAGTCCATGGCATTGTCGGTATCAATGCCCGTACAGAAAGAGCATTACGAAGATGATATTACGCAGGCGTTTTTTTCAGGGTTACTGCCCGATGATTTGGTGCGCCATCGTTTGGCAAAATTACTTGGCGTCTCTGAAAAAAATTCATTTGGATTGCTGGAAGCTATTGGCGGTGAATGCGCAGGTGCCATAACAATTTTACCCGTTGGACAAGAGCTTACGCTAGAGAATGCTGATGATGTTATTGCTTTAGGTGAAGAAGGCGTTTTTGACATGCTTTCTACCTTGCGCCGCCGTCCGCTAATGGCGGGAGAGAATAATGTGCGCTTATCTTTGGCAGGAGCGCAAGATAAGGTTGCTGTGCGCATGGGCGTAAAGGGTGAAATCCTTCTTATGAGTGGTGGTGCACCGACAACACATATCATCAAGCCACTAATAATCGGCGCGTATGACATCGTGGATAGTGTACATAATGAGCTGTTCTGTCTAAAGCTGGCCGCAGCAGTTGATTTGCCCACTGTACAGACGTCGATTAGGTATGCGAAGGAAGAGCCATATTTGTTCGTTAAACGTTATGATCGGACAAGGCAGGATGATCAGATTTTGCACATTCATCAGGAGGATTTTTGTCAGGCATTGAATGTGCCGCCAGAACATAAATATGAGAACGAAGGCGGCCCGGCAATGGAGCAGTCTTTCGGAGTTTTACAAGCGCATAGTATTCGGCCTGCACAAGATCGGATGGTGTTCATGCGTCTTGCTATATTTAATTTCTTGATTGGGAATGCAGATGCACACGGAAAAAATTTCTCTTTGCTTTATCAAGAAGGAAAGCCTTCTCTTGCCCCTGCATACGATTTGTTTTCGACTGCTATTTATCCGAATTTAGCATCCAAAATGGCAATGAAAATTGGCGGTAAATATAATCCAAATCATGTGTTTTTACGGCACTGGATGAAACTTGTGCCAAATACTGCGCTTGCACAGAAGGTGCTTAAAAAGGAGATTGAAGCGCTTTGTAGCAAAATATTAGAAAAAGTTCTGGAAGTAAAATCAGAGCTTGAAAGAAATGATGTGAAATCTAAAATTTATGATCAGATAATTGCCGTTATCAAAAAGCGATGCGATCAAATTCAGATGTAGGCAGCAACAAGGAAAACGTTTTATCAATATTTTGTAACTGACCTATAGGGATCCATTACATCATCATTAAACAGCCTATTTCTCAACGTCACAACGTCAACGGGGTCTAGATTCGTAGGCTACTATATAGACCCGATCCCAGCGCGTTCGGTGATTATTTGAAGTGACCAACAAGCGAAGCGCGTTAGGCAATTTGCAAGCTAACTCAGAATTTTGAACGCCCTCTATTACTCTTAACAATTATGACGACACAATACATTGCAAACAAGTTACCAATAATTATCGTTACATTTATTTTAATAATTATTGGCTTAACTAAAAGTTCCTTTATTCTTGGGGGTGATCAATCATTATTCGTAATGATTGCCCAAATGTTAGATTCTGGAAAAATCTTATACAAAGATATATTCGATTATAAACAACCGGGCATTTATTTATTTTACTTGATTGCAGGAAAAACTTTAGGCTGGAGTGATATCGGCATTCATTTATTTGAATTGGGATATTGGGTTCTTTTTTCCCTTATTCTGTTTTCTCTAATAAGAAAGAATTCGCTGTTTCGCGCCGAATATTTTAACAGTCTTCTGCCATTGTTTATTGTCGGTGTTTATTACTGTAATGCAAATGTTATCCATTTAACTCAATTAGAAATGATAATTAGTTTCCCTTTATTTCTTATTGTATGGTTATTGGACAGAGCATATAAAGCGGAAAACGGATTGTTTATTACTTATTTAGTAATAGGTATCTTGATAAGCATTGTTTTATTAAGCAAACTAATTTTCAGTCCCATAATTTTTTCTTTTCTCCTGATACATTTTATATTCAGCCTAAAAAGCAAAAACATAAAATATATTATTACCAAACAGATATTTCCACTATTTATAGGATTTACAATACCAACATCGATTTTTTTATTCTACATTTTCACTCATAACATCGAAAATTTAGTTCTAAATATTTTTTTAATAATACCAACGAATGTTATAGGCCTAGATGATCAAGTTGATCCGAATAGATTATTTTCATCGATCAAGTGGATAGGTAAAAGGATGGCTGTATTCCTATTACTTTCTGTAATCGGGGTATTACTTATTTTTAAAAAAGAATCTCACTTCCTTAGTCTAATCCTATCGTGGGCTGTTGTAGGATTTTTAGTAGTACTAATGCAAAAGACTTCATGGTGGTCA
Source organism: Nitrosomonas sp. (assembly GCA_021774195.1). GTDB lineage: Bacteria > Pseudomonadota > Gammaproteobacteria > Burkholderiales > Nitrosomonadaceae > Nitrosomonas. The sequence continues at coordinate 28,422 of JAJFJJ010000059.1, forward strand.
TATCATCTACAATTATTGTACGTTCCAATTGCTATTTTTGCTGCATTAGGTTTAGATTTTATTTTGTACCACTTACTGCTAAATATAAAACCAAAAACACAGCTAATAAGAGTCTCCCTAATCGTTACAATATTTGCGCTTGTTTTTAATAATCAGCTAAATAGCTTCTGGGGAATTACTGTTAAAACGACTTCCGAATTAAAACCTGATTATGCCAAAAATGATGTTGCAAACCTACTTACCGTTCTAAAAGAAGAGGATACAATTTTTGTCTGTGGAAACCCAAGAATCTACCTGCTTGCATCTCAACTGCCTGAATTAAGTACTAATGGTTGGATATTGGAATATTATTTAGACTATCAATGGGAAGCATTTTATGATGAATTTAAAATTAAGCCTCCTACATATCTCTATGTAAGTAACCGATATGACAAACTCATTGAATCAAAAAGTAACAAGCTTTGGGAATTAATCATCAATGACTATTCCGAGTACGACTCTGTCGAAAAGGGGAAATGGTATAAGAAAATTTCTTAACGTGGCGCAAATTATAGGCAAAATTACAGATTTTTGAGCCTACAGGGAGGTGAATTCACCTGTTGCTATTTGCTTATCCTCACCGAGCGGCAGAGGCCGAAAGTTTCCGACTGCGAAATACTTGTACCCTCGGAACCAGAAATAAGTAATATGTTTCCAGAATTTGCAAGTTCGTCACTTTTTCTTCATAACTCATTGATTATTCGTTTACACAGTTTTTTTTAACATCGGGCTATTCACCCCATTATTTTATATGTAAAGGTAACTATTCAGTGTATTGCGGTAACTGTTCTGATTGCCCCTAGAATTCATCAGTTCAAGGCGCAAAATGTGAGTTTACAGGTGTAAATGATCATTTTGTAACGCAGGAATGGTGAATTCTAGGGGTAAGCTGAATAGTTACATGTAAAGTATCATAAGCAATGCCATATGTTACATTTGAACATAAAAGTATCATATAAATTGCTATGTGATACTTTCCGTTCGGAAAGTAAGTTAACCAAACAATGTCAAATATCGTCTAAATACATACATTCTGTTTCGTTGGAAACCCGTAATTTCCTCTAACATGCCCAGCTCAACAAACTGTCCGACTAGTCCATTTGCCGCCTTATGCGTAAGGCCCAACAACGTAGAAACATCATTTACAGAGACAACGGGTTTACCATACAGAGCGACAAGCAAGGCCCGGGCATTCTCTGCGCGTTTACCTAACGTTACCATCTTACTTTCAAGTTCATTACGCAAAACCAAAATAGCCTGAAACGTCTGCTTACCATTCTCCGCAGTTTCTATCACAGCCGTAAGGAAGAATTTCACCCAATGCGCCAAATCACTAGTACTCCTTACGCTAGTTAATGCGTCATAATAATTACCACGATGCTGCTCAAGAAAATCAGACAGATACAAAGTAATGAGTAAGCGCCCAATTCGACCATTACCATCTAGAAAAGGATGAATTGTTTCAAACTGATAGTGACTAATGGCAATCTTGATCAAATCCGGCACAAAAATCGATTCATTATGCCAAAACTTTTCAAGGTCACTCATCAGCTCGGCAACATCATTGATGGAATGTCTTAAATGCTTCCCTTCAATAGCAGGGTGCTGGCGGACAGAATTTGATTTAAACTCGATTAAAAGAAATAAGCGATCAACTGAGGATTTTAGGATAAAACACAGACAATACCTATACTAAGCACTACACTCATTTGTGAGATTTAGCGAAATTATAAGAAACAAAATGGAACAGTATGGAACTCATAAACAGTTGAATATATGACCTATATATCAACAAATAACAAGATTAGCTGAAATTATAATGAATAAAGAAAGCAAACACACACCGATGATGCAGCAGTATTTGCGCCTTAAAGCACAGCATCCTGATATGTTGATGTTTTATCGCATGGGTGATTTCTATGAATTGTTTTTTGAGGATGCGGTAAAAGCGGCTAAGCTGTTAGGGATTACGCTAACCAAACGCGGCTCATCTGCCGGTGAGCCGATAAAAATGGCGGGGGTTCCGTATCATGCCGCTGAACAGTATTTGGCTAAATTAGTTAAACTGGGTGAATCGGTTGTCATTTGTGAGCAAGTAGGGGACCCGGCCACCAGCAAAGGGCCTGTTGAACGTCAAGTAGCGCGCATTATTACACCGGGCACATTAACCGATGCCGCGTTACTGGAAGATAAACGTGACTGTATTTTGCTGGCTTTATTCGTGCAAGAATCAACATTGGGACTCGCATGGCTGAATCTCGCAGCAGGTCAATTGCGCGTGATGGAGACAACTCCCGGCAATCTGATCAGTGAACTGGAGCGCCTACAACCAGCCGAGATCCTGGTGCCGGAAACACTGTCTCTTGAGCAATTAAGTGATTTCCCGGCACTAAAACGGTTACCCATATGGCAATTTGAGCAAGATAGTGCAATCAGCAATTTAACTCGGGAACTTGAGACACATGATTTGTCCGGGTTTGGCTGCGCTGATTTATTAACGGCATTATGTGCCGCCGGGGCACTGCTTGAATACACCCGGTTAACACAAGGTGCGGCAGGCGTTCATGTGACGTCACTTCAAGCCGAACATGACCGTGTTTATGTGCGGATGGATGCTGCTACACGCCGTAACCTGGAGATATCGGAAACCATACGCGGGGAACGCTCACCGACCTTGCTGTCATTACTGGATACTTGCGCCACCAATATGGGCAGCCGCTTGTTACAACATTGGTTGCATCACCCATTGCGCGATCATGATGCAATACAACAACGGCTTAGCAGTGTCGATGCATTAATCGGGGAAAATCGAGAAAAGAGCTACGTTGCAGCACATGACAGTTTGAAACAGGTTGCTGATATTGAAAGAATCACCGCACGTATTGCATTAAAGTCAGCCCGTCCCAGGGACTTGTCCAGTTTGCGAGACAGTTTATTGCAACTGCCCGAAGTAATCAATGCGATTACGAGCTGCCAAAGCAAAAAGATCCAGCAGTTAATTCAAATGATGCAACCTGACACTGCGTTAGTTAATTTGTTGCAAGAATCCTTACTTGAAGAACCGAGTGTGTTGCTGCGAGAAGGCAATGTCATTGCAGATAACTATGACGCCGAGCTTGATGAATTACGCGCTTTACAAAACAATTGTGGTGAATTTTTATTGCAATTGGAAACTCGTGAAAGGGAACGCACGGGTATTCCGACGCTTAAGGTTGAATATAACCGGGTACATGGGTTTTATATCGAGATCACGCATGCACACAGCGACAAAGTTCCTGACGATTATCGTCGCAGACAAACACTGAAGAGTGCGGAGCGCTACATCACACCGGAATTGAAAAGCTTTGAGGATAAGGCTTTGGCCGCTAAAGACCGCGCTTTGGCACGGGAAAAATATTTATATGAGTCGTTAATCAATAGCCTTCTGGCTTGCATTCAGTCTTTACAGCAAATTGCCTCCAGTGTCGCTGAATTAGATGTTTTATGTGCATTCGCAGAAAGAGCGAATACGCTCAATTTTTCTGCGCCCGTTTTATCGGATGAACCGATTATTAAAATTGATACCGGGCGTCATCCTGTGGTCGAGGACCAAGTCGAAAATTTTATTGCCAATGATGTACAACTGGGCAATAGTTATCCCCATAACCGACAAATGTTGATTATTACTGGCCCCAACATGGGTGGAAAATCCACATTTATGCGCCAAGTTGCATTAATCGCCTTACTGGCTCATTGTGGCAGCTTTGTACCAGCAACCAGCGTACAAATAGGGGAACTTGATCAGATCTTTACCCGTATTGGCGCCGCAGATGATCTGGCTGGAGGACGCTCAACATTTATGGTCGAAATGACGGAAACGGCCAATATCCTACATAACGCCACAACAAAAAGCCTGGTATTGATGGATGAAGTCGGGCGAGGCACTTCGACCTTTGATGGTTTGGCTTTAGCTTTTGCCATTGCACGGCAATTAGCGGAAAAAAATCAAAGTTACACACTGTTTGCCACACATTATTTTGAATTAACCAAACTGGCCGAAACCTATGGGCAGATCCACAATGTTCATCTGGATGCAGTGGAATATAAAAACCGGATTGTGTTTATGCACAAGGTCTCTGAAGGTCCTGCCAGTCAAAGCTACGGACTACAAGTCGCCGCTCTAGCTGGAGTACCAGGGCCTGTAATCAAGCTGGCCCGGAAGCATTTAAAAAAGTTAGAACAGGATAGTCTCAAAGAGAAAGCACAATTGGACTTATTTGCTGATGCGCCAAATATTGACATTGAAGAACAAGAACAGATGGTACGAGAACACCCTGTCATGACAATACTAGATAGCATATCGCCTGACGATCTTAGTCCAAGGGAAGCATTAGAGCAGCTTTATCGGCTTAAAAAAACTGCTGATGACAATAACGATTAGCTTGTAAGCCTTATACTTATTAGCTTTTAGTAATTTTTATGAAATGGTGTTTGTACTTACGGCTAGGCTTGTCAGTTTTTAACTTGCTTTGAACCTAAATTCCTCAGTTGATCGCTACAAAAACAATCAACCTGATGAAATTACGAATAATATTTTAATATGATAGACACCATTTTAGTGAGCCTCGCTATGATGTTCATAGCACGCTATTGTTTCATTTTTGCTGTGTTGCAATTCGTTGTAATAACTCGTTATTACTCCTCATTGCGCCTTGCCAAAAAGAAACAATATCGCACTCTAGACACCACCCAATTGAGGATTTTAGGTTGAATTAAACGTACATATTCTCTATACCGCAGAATACCTGCGTTTACAGTCGCGTAAACGCCCAGTTCAATACCGGCCCATATAATCTGTATAATATGTAACAAGTTGTTTCAATTTGCTTTAAAGGGGAATATTCGAATGCTTAATAAAGATAGCTTAGAAAAATTCATTTGTCTTCATGAAGCAGCAACAGAATCAGTATACACCCAGCTTTCTGAGGAATTAGGATCGGCTTATTCAGCGGACGAATTTAATTGCCGAATGGATGTCGATTTCACATTACACCTGGTACGATCTGTTCTTGAATTTAATATTTTACAACCGTTTATTGATTATCTGCATTGGCTCTCGAATGTGTATACAACAAGAGGCCTTTCTGAAAAACACCTTCGGCTATTACTTGATTATGCGTCGGAATTCTACCTTACGCATATCCCTGGCTTGCCGGGCTCGGAAATCTCAAAAGTTTTCCTTATGGGTAAAACAAGCTTGTCTCATTTAGCTGACCCACAGAAAACAAATGAGGTTGACTTAAAAATGCCTTCCGCTTGGAAAGAAAGTGAGGCGTTTAAAACTGCGCTATTATGTGGCGACAGCCAACGTGCTCAAGAATTGTTTGATTCTTGTATACAAGGGGACACAAGTATTTTGGATGTTGAGCTACACTTAGTCCAGCCAGCGCTTTATCAGATAGGCAGGGATTGGCAAGCAAATATCATTTCTGTCGCTCAAGAGCATCTGGCAACATCCACTGCCATAACAGTTATGGCCCATGCATTCTCAATGACTGAACCCGTTATGCCAAATGGGAAAAAAGCGCTGTTTGCCTGTGTACAAGGCAATGAGCATGATGTTGGTCTACGCATCGTTGCTGATGCTTTTGAATTACGTGGCTGGGAAGTTACTTTATTAGGCGCAAACACTTTAGCTGATGACTTAATTGAACAAGTATTATCCATATGCCCTGACTTGGTTGGTCTTTCACTTGCTTTTCCTCATCACTTGCAAATTGTTCACAATACTATTGCTCAGTTACGTAAACAATTGGGACATAATTGTCCTGCAATAATGGTTGGTGGCCTTGCTGTTAATGCTTATGAGCAAGTTACACCAATTTTGGGTGCTGATGTTGCCGCAGTAGATGCTAACGATGCAGTCTACAAAAGTGAACTTCCTGATGAGCCAATTAAACACTAATTCTGTTTTACCCGAATTCTTGCTTGATTTGCATGCTGTTGTTGCGGTTTATATATCAAATGAAGGCGATTTGATTGAGGCAAATGCCGGTTTTTATAATCTTATACCGATAATATCTGAATACGACAACACATTAAATCTTAGAGAGTTTTTTATCCAACCAACATTTTCTGTTCTCACCTCGCAAACATCTAATGAAAAAATTTCCTATAAAGGAATGCTAACACTTGGTAACCGCGTTGCTAAAACATACACTTTAAACGGTACATTTTATCGTAAAGGCTGTAATTGGCTCATGATTGCTGAACATAATGTTGATGAGCTGGAGCAGCTACGCCTGCTTCTTTCTAATTTAAATCGTGACTTGGCACAAAAACAGCGCGATCTCTCGCGAGCTAATCGACAGTTAATACTGAAAAATAAACAAATTGAACAGCTCTCGCTGATAGATCCACTAACAGGGATTGGTAATCGCAGACAACTAGAGAAGACTTTACATGCAGAAATAGAGCGAACTCGGCGTGAACATGGGGAATGCAGCCTGATTATGTGTGATATCGACAATTTCAAACTTATTAATGATAATTTTGGTCATGACATGGGAGATAAAGTGCTGGAAAAATTTGGGGAGCTGATTTCACAGCATATAAGACCCTCAGATTTTTCAGCCAGATATGGCGGTGAAGAATTTATTATTCTGATGCCGGGAGTCTCCACTGCTAAAGCAATGTTATCAGCAGAAAGATTGCGTTTAGCACTGAGTAAATTGCAAATTGACATGCTACCAAATAAAATAACAGCTAGTTTTGGTGTTTCAGAACTAATTGCAGGAGACTCGCCAGAGACCTTTATCAAACGTGCCGATAGCGCAATGTATAAAGCTAAAAAAACAGGAAAAAATCGTGTAGAGAGTGCTCATTAGTCGTCCATAAAATAGAATCTTGTCAAAATGATTATTTGGAGACGACTAACAATATCTAGCGAACTAATGTTCGTGGCCATGCTCTCCATGGACATGTTGATGAGAAATCTCTTCTGCTGTCGCGGGACGTATATCAGTAACCGTGCATGAAAATTTTAACAACATACCAGCCAACGGGTGATTCCCATCCACGACCACTTTATCATCAGCAACATCTGTCACCGTATAGATCAAAATATCGTCTGAACCCTCAGCACCACCTTCAAACTGCATACCCACTTTCACCTCTTCAGGGAAAGCGCTACGTGGTTCAATACGGATCAATTCGCTATCATATTCGCCAAAGGTATTCTCTGGCTCCATTGAAATAGCGCAAGTATGACCAACCTCCATATTGTGAAGTGCTTCTTCAACCATAGGAAAGATACCACCGTATCCACCATGCAAATAACTGATTGGTGTGTCAGTTTTCTCAACAGTTTGGTCCGATGAATCAGACAGCTCATAATGCAACGAAACAACAGTATCTTTTTCAATACGCATTTTATTTTCTCCCAGTTGGATGAATCAATTAAAAAAACACCCTGCCACAAAACGCAGAATATTAACCGTGCTCTTCAATCCGCAAATTTTAATCAGATTTTCTACAAGAACATCTAAACACAGAAGAGAAAATCAAATAATTTATTATAAAATTATAGTCTAATGGCTATCTCTCATCACCATTTAACCTAAAACTGCAATCGCAATAGTAACCAAACCTAAAATTAAATTAAGCCCTATCAAAACACGTATTTGCACTAAAGCAATGCCTGCATACTCCCATTCTTCCGAAGCGACATATCGTTTGAGCTTACGATAAGCAGTAAAAAAGACATACAGAAAAATCAGCGTCATCATGACGCCAATGACAACCATTAAATTCACATAAAATGGTAACCGCTCAAAGCCACCCATTTCCGAAACCATATGCAGACCACTACCTAGAATCATGGTAATTGAAAACCATACCAACGGGAAAAAACGACTGAAAATAGCTTGCCAAAATTTTAATTGTTGCGGAAAGTCTAGTAATTGAGTAACTACGGGGCGAAGAACCATGTACGCAAAAAGCATACCGCCAACCCAAATGACAACACCCAACAAATGAAGGATTTTTAAGATTTCCAATTTTATTCCCCTTCTACCAATAGAACAGTTAACTTTAGAGACGTTTTTTCCATAAAAATGAGTGTAAGTCGTAACACAACTTGCTGGTTAAACTTATACGCTTTATACGGCATCATCATATTTTTTTAATTGCTTCTTAACCGGAGAAAAACTTTGTCGGTGAATCGGCGTGACACCATATCGCTGTAACGCTTCAATATGTTTCTTAGTTGGATAACCTTTATGTTGATTAAAACCATACAATGGATAGTGATGATGCCAGTTTTGCATCTCTGCATCACGAGCTGTTTTGGCAAGAATCGAGGCCGCTGAAATCTCAGGTATCAGACTATCTCCCTTGATCACTGTACGAACAGCACAGTCTAATTGAGGGCTATGTGTACCATCTATTAAAACCAAAACCGGTGTAAACGGCAGACGCATTACCGCTCGTTTCATCGCAAGCAAACTCGCTTGTAATATATTTAATCGGTCTATTTCCATCACAGAAGCCGAAGCAACTGCCCACGCTTTGGCATTCTGCTTGATAATCACAGCAAGCTCATCACGTTTCTTCTCGCTCAATTTCTTTGAGTCGGTTAACCCTTCAATATAGCTCTTTTCTCCAAAAACAACACATGCAGCAAAAACTGGGCCTGCCAATGGCCCTCTACCAGCCTCATCTACACCACAAATGAGTTGATATTTATTGTTTAAATCAGGATCGTTTTCAAGCTTCACACAAAGTATCTATACACTTCTTGCCGTACACATTAACTTAGCTTCCGTCACTAATTGATCATCCACTTCTGCACGAGCGCTATATTTCCACACACCTTTTATTTGTCGATCAATAGAAACTTTTAGGATCAATTGATCACCGGGCATCACAGGCTTCTTAAAACGAACACCATCTATGCCAACAAAATAATAAACGGAGTCATCCTTGTTGGTTGTATTTTGAGTTCTTAATGTCAGTATAGCGGCCGCTTGAGCTAAGGCTTCAACAATCAACACACCCGGCATAACCGGATGATGAGGAAAATGCCCGTTAAAAAATGGTTCATTAATGGATACATTTTTTAATGCAACAATATCTTTTCCTTCCTCATAAGATATCACCCTGTCCACCAACAAAATTGGATAACGATGCGGTAGATACTTTAAGATCTCGTGGATATCCATGGCACTCATTTAATTCCTCCTTCTTCTCAATTCAAATGTTTTGTTGTTAAATTAACAAAACGATAATTTATGATCTATTTCCGGCCAATTTTCTTTTCTAGCGCCCGGATGACTTGTTCGGTTATATCAATGCGTTCACTCCGATAGACCGCTTCTTGTTTTTGAAAAATCAAATCATAACCTTCTGTTTCGGCTATCTTCTTGATTGCCTGATTCGTTCTTTCCAGAATAACGCTATATTCTTCGTTCTGACGCACGCTCAAATCTTCACGCATTTGACGATGTGACCGTTGATACTCACGACTAAGATTAGCCAGTTCTCTTTCTAAATTAAGCCGTTCAGCTTCTTCTATATTAAATTCCTCATTTTCCAGTTTTTCCTGTAGCACTTTTGCTTGCTGTGCCATTAACTGGATTTCCTCATCGCGAGGTAAAAACTCTTGCTCAATTTTTTTCTGTGCATTTATTGCAGGCGCTGATTCTCGCAAAACCTTTTCAGAATCAACGATGCCAATCTTAATCTCTCCAGCACAAGCAAAACTAGGCAGAATTACCAGACAAGAAATAATGATAAAATCTAACCACCACTGTCGCTTTTGTTTCAACATATACCCCCGATTGATTCTTGATAGCCGCTAGAATCGCTGTCCAAACTGAAATTGAAAGACTTGTAGATTATCTTCTGGTTTATCATTCAGAGGACGCGCAAGACTAACTTTAAGCGGTCCCATAGGAGAGATCCAGGTTACTGCGATGCCAGCAGAATAACGCATTTGATCCAAATCGATACTCCTGGCAAACACCGTACCGCCATCAATAAAGGTACTTAAACGAATGGAACGGTCTTCACGCATGAATGGAACCGGGAATAGCACCTCGATATTTCCCACTATTCGTTTACTACCACCTAAAGCAAGCCCTCTTCCATCAATCTCCTCTCCAAGTTCATTACGTCTTGCTTCACGCGGACCAAGAGAGTTCAGGTCATAGCCACGCACAGAGTTGTTGCCCCCGGCAAAAAAGTTTTTAAAGAATGGAAGCGGCTTACCCGCATAACCACCACCGATACCAACTTCACCATTGAGCATCAATGTAAACATTTCAGTTAATGGATAAAACCATTTCTGGTTATAACTGACTTTGTAATAATTCAAGTCCCCACCCGGCACGCTCGCTTCAGCAAATAATCGATGTGTTGTCCCAGAAGTGGTATAAATCGCACTGTCACGTCGATCACGAGCCCAACTTACGGTAAATGGAAAGTTATTGGTCGTTGAACCGAACTCATTGACAAAATCTCTATTCCGCTGTGGCGTACTTAGATTATTTTGATCAAACTTCAATGAGGTTTGTTCAGCGCCTAAACCGAATGAAACAATATCATTTTCTGCTATTGGGATACCCATGCGCATTGTTGCGCCTGTTGTAGTTGTATTAAATGCTGCAAAGCTTGATAAACGGCGCGTATTCAAATTACGTCTAAAAACATCAAAACCAAGACTGACGCCATCAGCAGTAAAATATGGATTGGTAAAAGACATTGATGCCACTCGGTTAATTCGTCCTGTATTAACCATAAGACTAAAGAAATTTCCGGTGCCAAAAATATTATTTTGCGAAACCGACCCATTCAAAATCAAGCCTTCACGATCGGAAAATCCGGCACCAAACATAATCGCACCGGTTGGCTTCTCAACCACATCAATATTGATATCCACTTGATCTGGCGCATCTGGAACAGGTGGTGTTTCTATATTAACCTCATTAAAAAAGAACAAACGGTCGACACGTTGCCTTGAAAGATTAATTTTTTCTGTTGAATGCCACCCCCCTTCCATTTGACGAAGCTCTCTACGAATCACTTCATCACGCGTGCGGTCATTTCCGGTAATATTGATACGTCGAACATAGACACGACGACCTGGATCAATAAAAAAAGTAAACCCAGCCTGCTGTGTGTCATGGTCTAACTCAGGAGATGCATTTACGTTTGCAAATGCATAACCGTCATCGCCCAACCGATCAGTAATGAGCTTGACAGATTCGGTTAATTTTTCCCGTGCAAAAACCTCTCCAGGCTTTAAAAGGATTAGTTCACGTAATTCTTCATCAAGAGAGAGCATTTCACCAGCTAATTTGATGTCGGAAACAGTATATTGTTTTCCCTCATCAATATTCACGGTAATGTAAATATCTTGCATATTCGGTGAAATGGATACTTGCGTCGACTCAATACTAAATTCTAAGTAACCGCGATCTAAATAATGGGAGCGTAATGTCTCTAAGTCAGCAGATAACTTTTGCTTTGAATATTGATCATTCTTGGTAAACCAGGTGATTAGACCAGGTGTTGTCAGCACAAACAAACCATGCAATTCTTTGTCTCTGAATGCATCATTGCCAACAAAATTAATTTTTTTGATGCGCGCTGTACGACCTTCCTTAATATCAAAATTAATACCGACTCGATTACGCTCCAACGGCGTTGTCGTGGTCGTAATATTGACAGAATACTTACCTCGGCTAATATATTGGCGCTTTAATTCTTGCTCCGCTCTTTCCAAAAGGGAGCGACTAAAGATTCTGGATTCAGATAAACCAGCTTGTTTCAGCCCTTCTTTAAGCTTGTCTGGCTCAAATTCTTTTGCGCCATTGATATTAATCTGCGCGATAGCTGGACGCTCTTCGACTTGCACGACTAAAACATCTTGATCAGACTTCAATTGGATGTCTTTAAAAAAACCCGTAGCATAAAGTGCTTTGATTGCACTAATGGCTTTCGATTCATCCAGTGTATCGCCAACCTTGACCGGCAAATAACTAAACACCGTACCAGCCTCGGTTCGTTGAATTCCTTCAACACGGATATCTTTGACAACAAAAGGTTCGTTGGCCCAAGAAGAAAAAGTGTAAAAAAAGGCAGTTAATGCAACAAGAACCTTAAATTTCATTATTTAACCAGTGATAAGCCGATCAATATCGTTATAAATCGCAAATGTCATTAATGTAAACAGCATCGCCAAGCCTATCTTTTGTCCAATCAACATGGCTTTTTCAGATAATGGCTCGCCTTTAATTATTTCGATTATATAATACATTAAATGACCCCCATCCAGAACGGGTATAGGTAATAAATTTAGCACGCCTAAACTGACACTAATCAATGCCAAAAATGCCAGATAGGATACCAGCCCCATCTGCGCGGACTGGCCCGCATAATCGGCTATCGATATCGGGCCACTGACGTTCTTCCAAGACACATCACCAGTTACCATTTTAGACAGCATCTGTAATGTTAACACGGTGGTTTCCCAAGTCTTTTCTATCGCCTTTATGACCGCTTGACCCGCCGGATAAGTCACGGTAACAAGTAAAGCCTCAAATTCAGCTTGATTAACTTCTGGTGCCACACCAATTTTCCCGATTTTCATCCCTCTTTCAGACGCAGCCTCTGGTGTTACATTAATTGTTACAACCCGATTGTTACGTAAGATATCCATTTTTAATGTCTTCTCTGGACTGTCACGTATCACATGTACTAGCTCAATCCAATTAACGATTTCAATATCGTCCACTGCAAGAATTTCATCCCCAGCCTGTAATGCGGCCTGATGGCCAGCACTGCCAGGAAAAACCTCCGCAATGATGGGTTCAATTACAGGTTGATAGGGATTTAACCCGACCGTTGCCAGAAAGTTTTCGTCAATTTCATCAGGATGGATACGACTTAAATCAAGTGTTCTCCAATTTACCTGCCCGTGCTGATCAACGGTTTCCACCCGAATAGCAGGAGACTTATCGATTGCATGTCGCAATAACGTCCAACGAGCGTCTTGCCAACTTTTGACAGATTCATCTTCAATACTGACAATCGTTTCTCCAGTCTGGAAGCTGGCAAATGCAGCGGGGGTCGCTGGTTCAACAGGGCCAAGCACCGGTTTCATCCCATTTACGCCCAGTATGAAGAGCAACCAATACAACACAATCGCCAACAAGAAATTCGCAATAGGACCTGCTGCTACAATAGCAAAACGTCGTTTAACCGGTTGGCGATTAAACGCTCGTGACAATTCAGATGGGTCAACTTTCCCTTCCGTTTCATCAAGCATTTTGACGTAACCGCCTAAGGGAATAGCCGCAACCACCCATTCAGTTTGATCTTTACCCCAGCGTTTACGAAAAATAGGTTGCCCAAAACCGATAGAAAACCGTAAAACTTTGACGCCGTTCCATCGTGCAACTAAATAATGACCAAATTCATGAAAGGTAATCAGTAAACCTAAAGCAACGACAAATGAAGCTATGGTGAAAAGTATTGACATATCAATCCATACTACTTAGAAAGTTAATGTAGACAGTGATTTTATCTTCAATGTTCAATCATGGACTTTTAAATTTGAACAAAGTATAAGATCTGAACTATCTACTATTTAAGGAATAGACATGCCAGCCTTGGCAATGTCTTTAATTTTTTCAGGGCTTTAACCGTTTCAACCATTCACGTGCTACATCACGTGCAGAAGCATCCGCGCTTAAAACATCATCAAGCGCCGAAATTTCCTCATGCTTAACTTGCTTCATCGCATGCTCTATCATGAATGGAATGGCAGTAAATGGCATCTGCTCATCAAGAAACGCTTCAACCGCTATCTCATTCGCCGCATTCAAAATAGCGGGCATATTGCCGCCCATAGAAAGCGCATCATAAGCCAGCCTTAAACACGGGAAACGTTCAAAATCAGGCGACTCAAAGTCCAGATGAGCCACGTCAAACATATTTAAGGGTTCTACCCCACTGTCAATTCGTTCAGGATATGCCATTGCATGCGCTATCGGGGTTCGCATATCTGGATTGCCTAGTTGCGCTAGTACGGACCCGTCGATATATTGAACCATCGAATGAATCACACTTTGCGGATGAATCACAACTTGTATTTTTTCAGGTGCGGCACTGAATAACCAATGGGCTTCTATCACTTCCAACCCTTTATTCATCATAGTTGCCGAATCTACAGATATTTTTCTTCCCATGTCCCAGTTGGGATGAGCACATGCTTGTTCAGGCGTGACTTGCTCTAACGAAGCCACCGACCTTTCTCTAAATGGACCACCAGAAGCTGTTAACAAAATATGACTCACACCCTGGGCAGAGAAGTCCCCATTAAATTGATGTGGAAGTGATTGATAAATAGCATTATGTTCACTATCAATAGGCAATAATGTCGCATGATGATCTTTTACCAAATCCATGAAAATACGCCCGGCCATGACCAACGTTTCCTTATTGGCCAACAATACAAGTTTACCAGTACGTGCGGCAGCAAATGTAGGCCGAATACCAGCAGCACCGACAATGGCAGCCATCACCATGTCAATTTCAGGTAATGAAGCGACTTTCTCCAGTGATTCAACGCCTGAGAGTACCTCAGTATCCAAACTAGCAACCTTTAACATTTTTGCCAATTGTTCGGCACTCGCCACATCCAGCATTACCGCATAGCGTGGCTGAAACCGCTGACATTGCTCCAGCATCTTTTCGATATTATTGTTAGCAGTTAATGCAGTAACTTTAAATCGGTTTGGATGGCGTGCAACCACATCCAGTGTGCTTTCACCAATGCTGCCTGTGGAACCAAGTATAGTAAGGTGACGTAGTATAGTCATAACGGAGGCGAATAAAAAATGAGCAAAGCCAAAATAGCTAGAGGAAGTGTTGATGTGAGCGCATCAATGCGATCAAGTATGCCACCATGGCCTGGCAATATTTTTCCACTATCTTTCATACCGGCTTGGCGTTTTAACAATGATTCAAATAAATCACCAATAATTCCCAAAGCTGCCATCAACAATAATAGTGGGATAAGTGTCATGGTTATGTGATCTTCCGTTGCAATATAATCCCAGATCAATCCGTAAATCAAAACGGCAACCATTGCGCCGGCGACACCTTCCCATGTTTTACCAGGGCTAATATTAGCCGCCAATTTCCGTTTTCCGAATGCGCGCCCGGAGAAATATGCTGCTGTGTCAGAAATCCAAATGGTTGCCATAAAACCCAATAAAAGTACCGGGCTAATAATACGTAATTGGTATAACGCAAGGCAAGTTGGAATCAATACCAGCCACCCGACAAGCATTAAGAGCATTGGGCTCTTAATTAAAACATGCTGTTTAAGAAAATACGGAACACCGATCACCCAGAAAATGACTGATAGCGCATAGAGCCACAGAAAAACGGATGAGTAGGGATCAAACTTAACCGCCTGGCTCAATAATAATAGTAACTCCCCACCAATCAAGGTAGTCAGTATCATATAAATTGTTGTATTTTTGACAGAGAATTTGGCCAGATTACTCCATTCTCTTGAGCCAATAATTGTTAGTATTAACAATAGCATGGCCCAAAATATGTCTTGTAAAAAAAACAATGCGGCAAGAAATAAAGGCAGCACGATTACTGCAGTAAGAATACGCGTTTTAAGCATGTGGGGGTTCTTTAAGGATCAGTATGGATCACACTTCAGGAATTAATGGCACGTTAAGTTGCTCACTGGTTCTACCGAAACGTCGCTCTCGCTGCTGATAGGACTGAACCGCCAAATCAAACGCTTTTTCATCAAAATCTGGCCAAAGTGTATCAGTGAAATATAATTCGGTATAAGCCAATTGCCATAATAAAAAATTACTAACGCGGTATTCTCCACCAGTCCGAATGAATAAATCCGGTTCGGGCGCATAGCTCATGGATAAATATGGCGTCAAACTATCTTCTTTGAGGTCAGGTAAGTTTGGCGATTGTGCTAACATCTTCTGAATGGCCTGCATAACATCCCAACGACCACCATAATTTGCTGCAATAGTGAATGTCAGGCGTGTATTATTTGCGGTTAATTGCTCGCCTTTACGGATAAATTCGATGATCTTTGGTTCAAACTTAGTAATATCACCAATCACTTTAAAACAAATATTGTTTTCATGTAGTTTGGCCAACTCTTGTTCCAAAGCGCCAACAAATAGCTGCATTAAAAATGACACTTCATCGGCAGGGCGACGCCAATTTTCACTGCTGAAAGCAAATAGGGTTAAGTATTCAACGCCACGTTCACCACACGCCTTGATCACACCACGAACATTTTCGACACCTTGCTTATGGCCTGCAACACGAGGCATAAAGCGACTTTTTGCCCACCGACCATTGCCGTCCATAATTATAGCAACATGCCTAGGTATTGAGCCTGTTTCCGGTATTTCTCGTGTCGAACTAGTGGTTTGAGGCATATCAAACAGCCATCAATTCGGCTTCTTTAACTTGTAATAACTTGTCTACTTCGACGATGAAGCTATCGGTTAACTTTTGGATTTCTTCCTGACCACGGCGTTCATCATCTTCAGATATATCCTTTGATTTTAATAACTCTTTTAATTGTGAGTTTGCATCACGTCGGATATTCCGCATGGCAACCCGCACTATTTCAGCTTCATGTTTGACGACTTTGGTAAGATCGCGGCGACGTTCTTCTGTTAAGGGCGGCATGGGCACGCGAATTGTTTCGCCAACAGACATTGGATTAAGACCAAGATCAGAATCACGAATTGCTTTTTCAACAGCATTAGCCATTTTTTTATCCCAAGCAACAACACCAATCGTTCGTGCATCAATTAAATTAATATTAGCTACCTGGTTGATCTGTGTCGGAGAACCATAGTAATCCACCGTAACATGATCCAGCAAACCAGTATGGGCACGCCCACTTCTAACTTTGCTTAAATCAGTCTTTAAAGCCTCCAGGCTTTTTTTCATTTTCTGTTCAGCAGACACTTTTACATCGGCAATCATATTCATTATCCCTATGTATCTATAATGGCAAGAAACAAAGAAGCTCAGTTAGGTCGTTACAAAAGTTCCCTCGTCTTCTCCTAAGATTATACGTTTAAGCGCTCCAGTCTTAAAGACACTAAATACATTCAGTAACAACTTTTGATCTCGGCAAAGGGTTAACGCAGTGGCATCCATAACCTGTAGATTCTTACTGATTGCCTCATCAAATGATAATTTCTGATAGCGCGTTGCCTGTGAATCAACTTTTGGATCACTTGTATAAACGCCATCCACTTTAGTTGCTTTCAACACAATGTCGACACCCATCTCCATACCACGCAATGCGGCCGCAGTGTCGGTTGTAAAAAAAGGATTACCTGTCCCAGCTGCAAAAATAACAATCTTGCCTTCTTGCAAGTAACGCATTGCTTTGTCCCAAACATAGGGTTCTACAACTTGCTCAATATTGAATGCAGATTGTATTCTCGCTGCCAGTCCCACTTGTTTCATTGCATTTTGCAAAGCCAAAGCGTTCATAACGGTTGCCAGCATACCCATATGGTCAGCAGTAACACGATCCATACCGTCATTTGCGGATGTCATACCCCGAAAAATATTACCACCGCCTATCACAATGGCTATTTCAACACCCAATTGACTAATTTCATTAACTTCATCAACAATTCTGGCCATAATTGCTTGATTAATACCATAGCTGTCATCACCCATGAGGGCTTCACCAGATAGTTTTAGTAAAATGCGTTTATATTTGACGTTCATGAATGAGAAAGATTAGTGGAATACCTTATTTTGTTTGTCCCATCTGCGCTTTTACTTCATCAGCAAAATTCTCAGATTTCTTCTCGATACCTTCTCCAACTACGAACAAAGTGAAATCATTAACTTTAGCTGATTTTTTTGCCAACAACTTTTCAACAGTTTGATCGGGGTCTTTAACAAAAGGCTGCCCCAGCAAAGTGATTTCAGCTAAGTATTTAGCAATACGGCCTTCAACCATTTTTTCAATGATGTTAGCTGGTTTTCCGCTCTCAGCAGCTTGGGCTGAAAATATTTGACGTTCATGGTCTAACACGTCAGCAGCCACTTGTTCTTTGGAAACACAAATTGGTTTGCTTGCAGCAATATGCATCGCGATATCTTTGCCTAAAGTTTCGTCGCTGCCCGTATAGTCAACCATCACGCCAATTTTAGTACCATGCAAATAAGCGGCTAACTGCCCTTCTGTTGCGTGGCGACCACATCGACGTATAGTGATGTTTTCACCCAACTTCATAACCAATGCCTTACGGGTTTCTTCTACTGTTTCATCATTCAATAATGTAACAGCATTCAGCGCCTCAAGATCCGTTAGATTTTTTGTAGCGACAAGTTCGGCAACATTATTCGCAAAACTTAAAAGATCTTCATTTTTAGCGACAAAATCAGTTTCACAGTTTACTTCTACCAATGCACCACATTGCTTATCCGCTGCAATAAACACACCAACAACGCCTTCAGCAGCAATACGTCCAGCAGCTTTATTTGCTTTAGCACC
The DNA here is from genome assembly GCA_021774195.1 of Nitrosomonas sp. Lineage (GTDB taxonomy): Bacteria > Pseudomonadota > Gammaproteobacteria > Burkholderiales > Nitrosomonadaceae > Nitrosomonas. The sequence continues at coordinate 47,035 of JAJFJJ010000059.1, forward strand.
ACTTTTAATTCTTAGTAGATCTTCTGCCGCTTTCATATCACCGTCAGTTTCCTGCAAAGCTTTTTTGCATTCCATCATGCCAAGCCCAGTTAACTCACGTAATTCTTTTACCATACTTGCGGAAATTGCCGCCATATTTACTCCTGATACAAAACAATTTACAAATTGATGTGACTAACAGTTGAAGATGATACTTTTTATTTTAGAACCGATATGCAACTGTTCGCCACAATTGAGCCAATTAAATCACTACTCCGCAGGATTCATCTCTACAATTTCCTGAATAGACTGATTACGTCCTTCCAAAATCGCATCTGCAACACCTCGAGCATATAGGCGAATTGCCCGGCTTGAGTCATCATTACCAGGAATAATGTAATGCAGACCTTCGGGATTATGGTTAGTATCGACTACACCCACCACAGGAATTCCCAATTTCTTGGCTTCGGTAATTGCGCCTTTCTGATAGCCAACATCAATCACAAACAATGCATCTGGCAACCCTTTCATATCCTTGATACCACCCAAACTAGCATTCAGCTTTTCTAATTCACGCTGCATATCAAGCGCTTCTTTTTTAAGCAATTTATCTGCCGTACCATCCTGCATCATGGTTTCCATGTCATGCAACCGCTTGATAGATTGTTTAATCGTTTTGAAATTGGTTAACATCCCACCTAACCAGCGTTGATCAACGTATGGGGATCCGCAACGCTTTGCCTCTTCCTGCACGATGTCACGTGCCTGACGCTTGGTACCAACAAACATGATAACGCCTTTATTAGCTGATAACTGACGCACATATTTCATTGATTCTTCATACATAACCATGGTTTTTTCCAGGTTTATAATATGAATTTTATTGCGATGACCAAAAATATATGGTGCCATTTTTGGATTCCAGAACCGGGTTTGATGTCCGAAGTGAACACCCGCCTCCAACATTTGTCGCATTGTTACAGACATAATTTCTCCTTTAGGGTTGAGCCTCCACCCGTCCTAGTACACATTACAGAGCACCCAAAATAGACGAATGTGCGAATTTGATCAAAACACCAAAACAGAATCATTCTGGCGTAAGTAATGACCATTTCGCGATTATAACATCTTCCAACCTGTACTCAAACTTATAACCTTTACCTACAATTAGCGTAATTATTCAGTATATTTCGGTAACTGTTCTGATTGCCCCTAGAATTCATCAGTTCAAGGCGCAAAATGATCATTTACACGTGTAAATGATCATTTTGTAACACAGAAATGATGGATTCTAGGGGTAAGCTGAATAGTTACCAATTAGCATCAAAATCTGACAGAAAGCAGAGCAAACTAAGTCAAGATAAGAGGCATGAGCTTATAGGTTTATAGCTTTTCAACCCGATAACCTTTTGTTGAAAGCTTGGTCAACAAACCATTGTCACCGACCAAATGTAGCGCCCCTACCAACACAAACTCGACCTCTTTAGTGGCTAACATCGCTTCAATCTGCGGCATCCAAGCGTTATTTCTTTGAACCAACAAAGTATCGTAGGATTGCGGGTGATCATTTTTGAGTGGTTTCAGAGCAATTTCTTCAAGCCCTTTTAAATCACCCTGTCGCCAAGCTGCTTTCAACTGCTTCCAGGTAGAAGGCAATTTTTTGATGTCCTCTAATGTATAGGCAATCAGATCATCCTCATACCCTTCTCCCATTGAAGCAATAAATGAAAATTGTTGCTCAGCAGTTTCCAATTGCCCCAAGGACCTGTTATCTTGTATCGCTTTAGTGCTGTAATACTCATCCACGCCAGATTCTGCCACGCCTAATTTTTGCAACTCCATGAGTGTCAGCATCATTGCAACCATTCCTGCTTTGAAATTCACAACAACATCAATTGGCAACCCTATGTCTAAACAATACTTTTCTAACTTCAGATAGGTATCTTCTTTTAAAAACTGCTTTAAGTTACGGCCATCAGTAAAAATTAATTCGCTCATCATTTTTAACTGATATTCTGGATTCTTTATTTTTTGTATATCTGTTTCAAAAACCAGGCGCTCTGACCGAAGATAAGCCTCTTCAAATTTCTTAGGAAGCGGGTAATCTGAAGCGCTTAATAAATGAATCGTACCGCCAATAAAAATTTTGTGTCCGCCTTTTTCTACTTTCCAAACAGGTGAATCAGAATAGACGGGAAACACAAAAAGGAATAGAAAAAATGACAGAATGAAACGGTTAATTCTGGTTCTCATAGAAAGCCTCTATATAAAACAACCCATTGACGTTATTGATTATTCGATAGTTACAACTGTTACCGTATTAAATGAACACTTATTCTGAATGCGTCAATTTATCCGATGCTTTGTCCCAAGCAATCGCACGATAGTCAAAACCTTCTTCTATCGTTGGTTTGACAATATTGAAGAACGGTGAAATATCGAAATCGCGCGGCGTATATAAACTGTGATGACGAATTTGATAGACCTCTGCATAAAAATCTCTACACAGTGGGTCATCTGACCATTCACGCTTCACTTCCGGAAGGATAGGGTAATGTACCGATTGAAAAGCTCTGGCAATTAAGGTTGAACAAATTGCTCGTGTTGGGTCACCACTACCAAGCGCTAAAAGTCGACGCCGAAACCGTGTTGGAACGGGTGCCATAGGAAAAAGATAACGCGCCAGATCAAAAATATTTTTGAGGTCATAGTGATGCCCAATACGAGATATTGCATAATCAATCACCTGCTTGCGATCTTCGTCACTAAGACCGACGGGACGACAAATTCGGGTATGCATGTGTGCATAATGCGCAATAGTTACGGCCCGCACACCTTCTTCCAAATCTGCTTCCACCAATGTTAATGGCATTTGCCAAGATTCCTGTGCTGGCAATGCATCACCGACATAAATTGCGGCATGCGACCAAGTAGATTGCGTCAAATATTTAATTGGTACACTTAGACGAGTGTTTCCTTCAACAAGAAGCACATCCGCAGGTTGCAGCGTTTCAAGTAGCTGCTCCTGACTAATCGTCGTCACCTGGTTAATTTGCCCTACCGGCTTGGACAGATAACGCGCTAATTTACGACCAGCAATCTCTGTTAACCAACCCATTTGTACACTCTGCTTTGTGATGTGTATGAAAGCACGCGCGCTATTGTTTATCTGCGTCGGACATTAGCCATTGAACCAAAAATACGATCCCAAAAGGAATTGCACTGAGCGCAGTAATTATGTAGTGCTCATCGGTAAATTGATCCCCTTCATCCATGATAATGTACATACAAAATATGGCGATAGGAAATATAATCATGATGATTTTTAAATAGGTAAATAATTTCTTCATTGTCGTTATTACTCCTGTCAGTTTGATTTTTAAATCTTAATTTACGTATATTTTGCTTAACAGAACACATTTTTCGCAAATTTATTTGTACTATTCTAGAAGTTTAGAAGTGTTAATAAGGAAACCATTCTAGAAGTTTATCTATCATTTTGTGAATTTACATGACAATCACGTTAAAATTAATACTTTATAGGTTTTTTTAAGATCACTACAATGGAACCCGTTCTAATTTTCACAAATTTCCCGGATAAAAAAGGGGCAATAGCACTGGCCAAAAAATTAATTGATGATCGTTTAGCGGCTTGTGTCAACATTCTAGCCACATGCACATCAGTTTATCGCTGGCAGGACAAGATTGAAACAACGGACGAAACCCCTGTTCTGATCAAAACGCAGCGACAAAATTATAATCAAGTAGAACAAATCATAACGATGATGCATCCTTATGAACTGCCAGAAATAATTGTTGTCCCTGTAAGTGGCGGTTTACCCACTTATTTACAGTGGATCATTGAAGAAACTCAACCTTCTGACTAAAAAACAGAGAACGCAATGCGATTAATCCAATTCCTTTTACTTTTATTTTGCTTGGTAAGCAACCCGATTGCTGCGCAAGAAAGCAATTCTTTCAATCTGTTCTCAAAATTGCAAGAACTGGGTATCACGCTTGGCCAAGCCGATCAACAAGAACTGCTACCGCCTGATGAAGCTTTCAAGATGTCCGTGCAAGTCCGTGACGCAAATACCTTGATTGCAAGTTTTACGCCCGCTAAAGATTATTATTTATATCGCGACAAAATCGCGTTTGAACCACAACAAGAAGGCATGTTCATCGAAAAAATCGCTTTGCCACCCGGCAAAATGAAAGATGACCTTACTTTTGGCCATATGGAGGTTTATTACCAGCCGATTCAAGCAATTATTTCATTAAAACGCGAAGCATCCGATACAGAACAACCACTGACGTTAGCAGCCACCTATCAGGGCTGTAACGAGCCGATAGGCGTCTGTTATGCGCCAATCAGTAAAGAGGTTAACTTAACTTTGCCGGCCATGAAAATTGTTGATGTCATGGCTGAAGCCGTCAGTGGTAACGCATCAGCAGCACGCGTTGACGCCACCGCTGAATTATTCCAAATGCCCTCCAGAGCACCTGCGATTGAAACTGAAGCATACAAAATTGACCGCATGTTTGAAACCGGTAATTTCTGGTTAATTCTAACCGGTTTTTTTGGCATTGGTTTGTTACTGGCGTTTACCCCCTGTGTGTTTCCAATGTTTCCGATTTTGTCGGGCATTATTGCCCGTAGAGGCAAACATATCACCAAAGGACACGGATTTGTTTTAGCGTTGGCTTATGTTCTCGGCATGGCAATTACCTACGCAGCAGCTGGTGTCGCGGCTGGGCTTTCAGGCTCGATGTTGTCGGCTGCGTTACAAAATGCCTGGGTATTGGGCAGCTTTGCTTTAGTTTTTGTATTGTTGTCTTTCTCGATGTTTGGGTTTTATGAATTACAAATGCCGGGTGCGATTCAAAGCAAACTGTCAGAAGAAGCCGGGCACCTGAAAGGCGGGCACTTAACCGGTGTTTTTGGCATGGGTGCCTTGTCAGCCTTGATTGTCGGGCCATGTGTTGCCGCCCCACTTGCTGGAGCATTGCTCTATATCAGCCAAACGCGCGACGTCATATTAGGTGGTTCGGCATTATTTGTCATGGCCTTGGGAATGGGGGTGCCGCTGCTATTATTAGGCGCATCGGCCGGTGCACTATTGCCAAAAGCAGGGCCATGGATGGAATCCATCAAACAATTCTTCGGCGTCTTATTATTAGCCGTCGCCATCTGGTTAATCTCACCAGTCATCAACGAAGTGGTTCACATGCTACTGTGGGCTGCATTGCTGATTATCTCTGCGACTTATCTGCATGCAATTGATCCGCTCCCAGCAAGATCTTCTGGTCTGCGAAAGTTTCTAAAAGGCGTCGGTGTTATTGCGTTACTCCTCGGCGTTGCACTATTAATTGGTGTTTTGTCCGGCAGCCGTGATGTCTTGCAGCCGCTATCAAAACTGAATCTCGCAAATGCAAGTATGAGCAGTGATAGTGAAACTGCACTGTACCCCAATGGACATCTCCCGTTTCAACGGGTTAAAACGGTGGCTGAATTAGACCAGATCATTGATCAATCTAAAGACAAATACGTCATGGTTGATTTCTATGCCGACTGGTGTATTTCATGTAAAGAAATGGAACGCTTCACATTGTCTGACGCGAAAGTGCAAAATCGATTAAAAGATGTGGTATTGCTACAAGTTGATGTAACTGATGGCACACCTGATGATGCAGAACTGTTAAAACGCTTTAAACTATTTGGTCCGCCCGGAATTTTATTTATTGACCGTAATGGCAATGAAGTCCCCGATATCAGAATCATCGGCTTCTTAAATAAAAATGATTTCTTAACCGTACTGAATGCCGTATTGATCTAACTAATACCAATAAAAAGAACAAATAAAGGATAGATAAATGTCGAAATTAAAACAGGGGGTTTTATTTATTAGCGCAGCATTGATCGCGATCAGTATCGGGGTTTTTTTGCGGGTACAATTAATGGACAGCTCACAGTCCGCTATAACCGAGGAAGTGAGCAAAACAGGAGCGGAAGCAATTTTTGCAGCAACTTTGCCTGATATCCATGGTGAAAGCCAAGCACTGTCACAGTGGGCCGGTAACGTACTGGTGGTAAACTTTTGGGCGACTTGGTGCGAACCCTGCCGCGAAGAAATTCCAGAATTTATTGAAACCCAAAACAAATTTCGCGATCAAGGACTGGTCTTTCTTGGCATTGCGCTTGATCAGGAAAATAAAGTCATTGCTTACAGCCACGAATTTGAAATCAATTATCCGGTATTAATTGGTAATTTAAGCACCTGGTCAATTGCAGAAGCGGCTGGAAACGTTCAATCGGTCTTGCCTTACACCGTAGTGATTAACCATGAAGGAGAAATTGTAGAAACCTATCTAGGGCGTGTACATCAAAACAAACTGGAAAATGTGTTGATCCCATTACTGCATGAACAATCACTTGCAGTAAAACAAGAGCAAACCAGTTAACCGTTTTTTGATTTATCTTCGTACGAGGTGGTGTCATTGGCCGACATCGTACTAATCATTCATTTTCTTTATGTTTTGTTCGTGGTCGGCAGCCTGCCTGTCATCTGGGTCGGTGCTTACTTGCAGCGAAGATTTGTCAGAAACCGCTGGTTTCGTTTTTTGCATCTCGGCGCAATTTTATTTGTTGTCGCAGAATCATTAATCGGCGTTACCTGTCCGCTCACTGTTTGGGAAAACCAATTACGCCAGATTGAAACAAATAGTAGTTTTATCCAGCATTGGTTGCATCAAATTATTTTTTATAACGTCCCTGAACACTTTTTAACGATTGTTTATATTCTGTTTGCAACCCTCGTTGCCGCCACATTTAAATGGATACCACCAGATTCAAGAGAAAGCACTAAATTGTCAGCAGTGGACAAAATATCAAGGTAAAATCGCGCTTCTGCTAATTTCCGGGTTCTAAACATGCATCCAATGCTAACTATCGCAGTGAAAGCTGCACGTCGTGCAGGTAATATCATTACTCAGGCATCTCAAAACCTGGATTTACTGACGGTTTCCAAGAAAACACACAGTGATTTCGTCAGTGAAGTCGATGGCGCGGCTGAGGAGGCGATTATCAAAGTGTTGTTGTCAGCCTACCCTGATCATTCAATTCTTGCAGAAGAAAGTGGTCGCCAAGGCGATACCGAAAAATCTGAATATCAATGGATCATTGACCCACTGGATGGCACAACAAATTTTTTACATGGTTTTCCAAAATATTCCGTTTCCATTGCACTGAAGCATAAGGGAGTTCTAACGCAAGCCGTCGTTTATGACCCCAACCTAAACGAATTATTCACAGCGACACGAGGTGCCGGTGCTTATCTGAATAACCAACGTTTACGCGTGAGTAAACGTACCCGATTGGCAGATTGTTTAATTGGCACAGGATTGCCATTTCGTGATTTTACTCACATGGATGCTTATCTTGCAATGCTGGTCGACCTAATTCCACGTACCGTAGGCATTCGCCGCCCTGGTTCTGCAGCGCTGGATTTGGCTTATGTCGCAGCAGGGCGTTATGATGGTTTTTGGGAAATCGGCTTAGCCCCGTGGGATATGGCGGCAGGCTGTTTATTGATTACCGAAGCAGGTGGTTTAGTCGGTGATCTTGAAGGCAATAATACACAATTAGAAAGTGGTCAAATTGTTGCCGCAAACCCTAAGATTTTTGCACAGTTACTGCAAGTCATTGCACCCCATTTAACGCCTGAGTTAATCGAAGCACAGCGCATAACAAAGACATAGATTTAGCCTACTTGTTGATTTTCAACAAATGCATGAGCAACCATATTCATCTGAATTTTTCAGATGAATAAGCTGTTATGCTCTGAAACTTTTGCATGTTACTAAGGTAACTATTCAGCTTACCCCTAGAATTCACCATTTCTGCGTTACAAAATGATCATTTACACGTGTAAACTCACATTTTGCGCCTTGAACTGATGAATTCTAAAGGCAATCAGAACAGTTACTGCAACATACTGAAGAGTTACTAACTAATTAACTTAATACGTTCTTATGTCTGAATAACCATGCAAAAACCTTTTTCCCAAGCCTGCGAGAATAATCAATCGCCTATTCTTGAAGTGATTCGTCAACCATTTCAGCATGTGCGTCAAGTACTTGAAATCGGCAGTGGAACAGGTCAACACGCCGTATATTTTGGCGCAGCCTTAACGCATCTTGTCTGGCAGTGTAGCGATAGAATTGAAAATCATGCCGGTATCAAACAGTGGCTCAATGAAGCGGGGCTTATCAACATCAAGCAACCACTTACACTGGATGTCACCATGACGGATTGGCCCGCAGTCGAATTTGATGCGGCTTTTAGTGCTAACACGGCACACATCATGTCCTGGCCTATCGCTAAAATGATGATTGTTGGTGTCGGCAAACGCTTACCTCCCACTGGTCTGTTTTGTTTGTATGGCCCTTTTAAATACGAAGGGAAATATACCAGCGACAGCAATGCTCGATTTGATCAATGGTTAAAACAACAAGATGAAAAAATGGGTATTAGAGACTTTGAAGCCATTTGTGAATTGACAGCGGACTATAAATTGCAATTAGTCGAAGATCACGCCATGCCCGCCAATAATCGAATGCTTATCTTTAAAAAAGACTAGTACTCCGTCTACTTGATATTGCACGTAACCAACTTAATACGTGTCTTATATCAACCTTTAATTGTTGTTACAATACAAGATCTGGTGCCTTTCCGCACTTGTGCTTTTAACCAGCATCAACAATTATGCATTTACTTCAGAGTTTTTCGAAAACAGTAATTTTGTTCAAGTCTCAATATCAGAAAAGGACGATATATGAAAGAAGAGCTTATCCACTATGCAGCTCTACATAAGCTGCTGCTTTAAGCAGATACGCTTGCTCCATGGGATAGGATGAAAATCGTCCTTGCCATAAATAGCCTCGCCAATTTTCCCGAAAGTTAATCATGCGCGTATATCGTCTATGTGTTTCCGCAATGGCTTTTGATAAATTAGAATCCTGACCAGGTTTTAGAACCAGATGAACATGATTCGTCATCAGACAATAAGCCCTAATCTCTATGCCCTCGGTATTGCACCATTCTTTAAGTAAACCAAGAAAAAAATGTAATCATCATCACAGAAAAACACATCCTGACGGCGGTTGCCACGTTGGATAATGTGGTGCGGATATCCCGGTAAAATCACTCTCGCT
>JAJFJJ010000060.1 GCA_021774195.1 Nitrosomonas sp.
TTTCAAACTCATTATGCGGGTATTTTGAAAGCTAGTGAAAGTTAGCAGCCTGAATATTCCATCAGAATGTTAATCTGTAATGCTATCCCTCACATTACCCAACTATTTCGGCGTAAAATACTAAACAATAATATCAATCAAAATAACAGACTCATAACTGATGAAAAAGGTTTATACCGCTAACAATCTAATGGAAGCACAGATTGTTTTGGATTTACTTGAGCATGCTTATATTCCCGCTAAATTATTTAATCAACATGCGCAAGGTGTCATGGGGGAAATTCCTTTTACACATGCTTATCCTGAAGTTTGGGTTATTCGTGATGATGATTACACACGCGGCAAGTCAGTTGTTACTAGCTATGAAAAAACACCAACAGCAAACGGCGTTATCTGTTGCCCTTCATGTGGCGAAGAAAACCCACTAAACTTTCAACTATGTTGGAAGTGTGGTTCAGGTTTGGAAAGCGCCCAATCAAACACACCAAATAATTAAGTCTCACCTTATTTCAATTCGTTATTATGAATGTTCTATCTATTGATGACCGCATTGCCAAAGAACTATCGGTAAGAGCGAAACAAATCTCTGACACAGTTGCCCTGCTAGATGATGGTGCTACAGTTCCTTTTATTGCACGTTACCGTAAGGAAGCAACGGGAGGGTTAGATGACATACAATTACGCTTACTAGAGGAACGTTTAATTTATTTGCGTGAGTTAGAGAAAAGACGCGTCGCAATAATTTCCGCAATTGAAAAGCAAAATAAAATGACAGCAGAACTTCTCAAGGCTTTAACGCTGGCAGAAGAAAGAACACAGCTGGAAGATTTATATTTACCGTATAAAAAGAAACGTCGCACTAAAGCACAGATTGCGCATGAGGCTGGCTTACAACCTTTGGCAGATGTGCTTCTAAATAACCCGCAATTAGAGCCAGAAACAGAAGCTACTAAGTATATTAAACCGGCTTTCAAAACTGACGATGGAGAAAATCCAGGTGTTTCTAACACCGAACAGGCGCTTGAGGGTGCCCGGCATATCCTGATAGAACGTTTTTCCGAGCATGCATCGCTACTTCAACGGCTGCGTGAGTATTTACGTTCACACGGGTTTGTTGTTTCAAAAGTCATCAAAGACAAACAAGTCTCAGGAAGCAAGTTCTCAGATTATTTTGCCTATTCGGAACACCTTAAAAAAATACCATCACACCGTACATTAGCCATTCTCCGCGGCCAACGCGAGAAAATACTCAGAGTTACTTTGTGTTTAGATAGTGACATTGATCAATCAACACGAAACACCACCTACCATCCTTGTGAGTTTTTTATTGCTAAGCAATTCGGCATTGAAAACAAAAGTCGACCGGCGGATCAATTGCTCAAGCAAACAGTACACTTAGCTTGGCAAAAGAAAGTTTTTCCGCACCTTGAAACTGAGTTATTAAGTGAATTGCGTGAACATGCAGAGTCAGTCGCAATTAATGTTTTCGCTCGTAATCTAAAAGCGCTTCTTCTAGCCTCACCTGCCGGACAGAATATAACGATTGGGCTTGATCCAGGACTCCGTACCGGCGTTAAAGTGGCAGTAGTCGATGCAACGGGAAAAGTATTGGATACGACCGTCATTTATCCACATCAGCCAAGAAATGATCAGAATGGTGCCATACTAACCTTAAAAAATTTAGCTGAAAAATATAAGGTGACCCTGATTTCGATTGGTAACGGAACCGCGTCAAGGGAAACGGACCTTTTAGTAAAAACACTAATAAAAAACAACCCAGCGCTTAAACTAACGTCAATTGTGGTTTCTGAAGCTGGCGCTTCAATTTATTCGGCATCGTCATTAGCTTCGGAAGAATTAGCAGATATGGATGTCTCACTACGTGGCGCAGTCTCTATCGCACGCCGTCTTCAAGATCCATTGGCCGAACTGGTGAAAATTGATCCCAAATCAATCGGGGTCGGACAATATCAACATGATGTTGCTCAAAATAAATTGGCGTTTTCATTAGACACCGTTGTAGAAGATTGTGTCAATGCCGTAGGGGTTGATGTCAATACAGCTTCACCTGCTTTACTGCAACATGTTTCAGGCCTAAATAATAAAGTTGCACGAAACATTGTCAGCTATCGTGATACAAAAGGGAAATTCTGTTCACGCTCTGCTTTGCGTAAGGTTCCTCAATTTGGCGATAAAACTTTTGAACAAGCGGCAGGATTTTTACGTATTACAAATGGGAGTGACCCGCTGGATGCTTCTGCTGTCCACCCGGAGTCTTACCCTTTTGTCAAAAAACTTTTGACTGATCTTCAATTAGATATTCGTACACTCCTTGGCAACAGTCAGGTATTAAAATCCGTCAACCCTGCTGAATATGTTAATGATCATTGGGGGTTACCTACTATCAAAGATATCCTTTCAGAAATTGAAAAACCAGGCCGCGACCCACGCCCTGCTTTTACAACCGCTGCATTTAAAGACGGTGTAGAGAGAATACAAGACCTACACCCTGAGATGATACTAGAAGGTGTCATAACCAATGTCGCCGCCTTTGGCGCTTTTGTAGATATTGGGGTGCATCAAGATGGATTAGTACATGTCTCTGCTTTGGCCGACAAATATGTAAAAGACCCGCATGAAATTGTAAAAGTTGGTCAGGTGGTGAAAGTGAAGGTATTAGAAATTGATGAAACGCGAAAGCGTATTGCGCTAACAATGAAGTTATCGGATCCGGCACACACTGCTAAGATAAACCAAAACAACAGCCGCAAGAAAAAGAAAACCAGCTCCGAAAGCAGCAGTGCAATGGCTGCTGCATTTGCCCGTCTAAATAAAAATCAAATAAAGATTAAATAAACGAAAATTGAGCGGTATAGCCAATAGAACAGAAAACCATCATTGTTCACCCTGCTTCCGCTTATCGTTAACCGGAGGTGCAAATAAGGCCGCTATCGGTTTATTTGTACGACGATTATTTCCATAAACTGATTTATCCTGTAAATTACCATTTCTTTCCATCTTTGCAACAGCGTCACTATTGGCAGGAACATAAGGCTCAGTAAACAGAGGATCTTTGGATACATTTGAGCGCTTAGTTCTACTTTTCTCATTAGCCGCATTAAATTTCAGAACATCATCCCGTGGCTTGCTGCGACCACTATTTTTTCTGTTCTGATCAGAACCATCTCGATGACTCTTTCTTTTACTAGGTTGCTCTTCAGCTAATCTTTGAGGTGCAGAGTTAAATCCAACAGCTTTCTCGACTTTTAATTTAGTTTTAATTAATTTCTCAATACCATGTAACGATATATTCTCGTCTTTACTGACTAGAGAAATCGCAGACCCTTTTGAACCGGCTCGTCCAGTTCGGCCAATTCGATGTACATAGTCTTCAGGATTATTAGGCAACTCAAAATTAATAACATGAGTCAGCTCTTCAATATCTAATCCTCGTGCAGCAACATCGGTGGCCACTAAAACTTGCGTCAAGCCTTGTTTAAATTCGTCTAGAGCCTGGGTACGTTGTAATTGACTCTTATCGCCATGTATCGCGGCATTGGTAATCCCATTACGAGTCAAGTATTTGGCCAAGCGATCGGCACCATATTTGGTACGATTAAATACCAGTGCCTGTTTTAAATCTTTTTGCCGAATCAAATGTATTAACAAATCTTGTTTCTGATTTGGCTCACAATGATAAACCACATGGGTAATCAAATCACTAACCGAATTTTGTTTAGCTACTTCAATTAAAACCGGTTGCTTCAGCAAATTATTAGCTAATTTCTTTATCTCAGTCGAAAAAGTTGCGGAAAACATTAAGTTCTGACGTTGCACTGGCATCAACTGTACAATCTGCTTAATATCTGGCATAAAACCCATGTCTAGCATCCGATCAGCTTCATCAAGCACTAATATCTCGACTTTAGAAAGCACTAAAGTTTTTTGCTGAATATGATCTAATAGCCGACCAGGCGTTGCGACCAATATTTCTACTCCCCCTCGAACAGCTTCAATTTGCTTATCAATGTTTACACCACCATAGATCACCGTTGATCGAAGTGGCAAGTATTTCCCATAAGTTTTTACGCTTTCATAAACTTGTACTGCTAACTCCCTAGTTGGGACTAGAATTAAAGCTCTAACAGGATGCTTGGCAGGTGACATACTGGTATTTGCATGATATTCCAGCCGCCGTAGCATTGGTAATGTAAATCCGGCTGTTTTTCCAGTTCCGGTTTGTGCGCCACCCATGACATCTTTTCCCTCTAGGATAGCAGGAATTGCTTTTTCTTGAATTAGCGTTGGTTTTGTGTATCCCTGATCAGAAATAGCACGCAAAATTTCAGCTGATAAACCGAGTTGCTCAAATGACATTCTTACTACTCTCCTAAGCTACCTTTTTATTTCAAACATATTCATAATTAATTCGTAACTATTCAGCTTACCCCTAGAATTCACCATTCCTGCGTTACAAAATGATCATTTACACGTGTAAACTCACATTTTGCGCCTTGAACTGATGAATTCTAGGGGCAATCAGAACAGTTACCGCAATACACTAAATAGTTACATTAATTCATTAAATTCAAAACAGATATGTTATTTACCGCACTATCAGTCATTACATCCGCAATAAATAGTGCCACTAAAAAACAAAAACCCGCACAAACAGTTAGTTTGTGCGGGTCATCTTTACTTCAAAAATAATATCATACTAATAAATGTACTTTAGTAATTAAGATGAAAAAAATGATCAATAATCATCATCATCCCAGTCATCCCAATCATCATCGTCTTCATCTTCCTTCAATACCAACTCACCTGCGGCAAGACTGGCATCTAAGTCCGTTTCCGGCGCTTCATCATGAACTAGGTTCTGGTGACAATCTATACAGGTCGCACCTTCTGTTTCCATCTTCTTGTGCTCTGCCTGTGCATCGTCTCCAGGAGGATCCGGGTTCTTATGGCAATCACGACAAGTGATGCTGTCCCATTTCTTCAAGTTCATGCGC
>JAJFJJ010000007.1 GCA_021774195.1 Nitrosomonas sp.
CAAATTCGTTATCATTGGGCAGAGCTCGAGCCAGCAAAAGGGGATTATGACTTCTCATCCATTGATCAACGTCTTGCTGAGCTTTCTGCACAAGGCAAACGGCTTGTCATTCTGGTGGAAACCAAAACATTCAAACCTGAACTAGCCCTCGTACCAGATTATTTGAAGGCAGCAAGATTTGAAGGTGGTATTTTTCCTTTCTCCAGTCACGGCGATGATACAAATACAATTAAAGGATATAACATCAAGTTATGGAACGACAAAGTCAAGTATCGCCTGGCTCAGCTATTTCGCGCACTGGGTGAGCACTATAACTTGCACCCCAATTTTGAAGGTGTCGGCTTGTCAGAAACCGCCCTGGGGCAGCCTATAACAGAGGTATCTAGTGATGAAGTAGATCGATTCTTTAACAACTTGCTCTTTGTAAATAAGCGGATGCGTGAATATTTCCCAAACACTATGACGTTTCAGTTTACAAATTACCCACGAGGAAATTTAGATTCATTCGTAAGCGGCCTCAAAAAAATAGGTACATCGCTGAGTGGCCCGGATGTTCGTTTTGACGAACCAGGCCTAATCATTAAAGACCAGCCAAATACACCAGACGGCGTGTATAGTTACTACCCTAAGCTTTCTGGAATTGTGCCACTAGCACCTTCAGTGATGCCATCAAATTATATTAATACCCGACGCGACGGGAAAGGTTATGAGCCTGATGTCTCCGAGCTTCTAACCTTTGCGCGGGATGAATTGAAAGCGAATTACATCTTTTGGTCACGGACTATGGATTACTATCAGAGAGTGTTGGAGTTGTTAAACTCACGTGATCAAACGATAGATCCAGCTGGTGGGCTCGATCCAAATTGCCCCTCAAAATTCTCCTCCTGCGTTGACTAGAAGTTTTCTTTACAGACCACCAAAATGAAGGATATGCCGCTAAAGGTATATCCTTCATCTCAATCTGAAATCCAAATGTGAAACGACTATGAAGAGCGGTATGATCATTCCTGTATGACATGAGAGAAGAAAGTAATGCAGCCTGTTGATAAAGATCTCGGCAGATATCAGCTGGGCTAGAAACCTTTAGCGCCTCTCAGAGTGCTATTAAACCACTTCATATTGCAGCATGATCTCGTCTGTGATGTTTTCATTAGTCGCAAAAAAATAACCTCTGGTCCCAAAGCATCCTTCCCCAATATCGTTTGCGAAATACGGAAAATTTCAGCTGAATCCTTCGTAAGAAACGTCTCTTTACTAACTGCATAAAATGACATTGGGGTCAAGTAACATTGGGGTCAGAGCCCTTTTCTGCATTGCTGTATCGATAGAATTTACTATCGCCCGATAATGTCTCGATCCTCAGACTACCTATTCGACACTGTGCATTTATGTATATGTGAAGAAAATGTGAAGTTTTTGTTAATTTTTTGTGAACTTTTGTTGCGATGCACGCTCAAATGTCACGTATCTGTTCTACAGACATAAACATTTTAATTATCATTTAATTGCTAGGAGTAACAAATGAAAGAAAAAAAATTGCCAAAAACATACTACATCATGGTTATCACTTTATTCATGTTTTTGACACTTGAATCATTTATTGTATAAATGACGACAAAGTAAAACAGCAAAATAGAAAGTATTAAAAGAACACCGGTTAATAGCCGGTGCTCTTTTTGCCGGCAAATAAAATTGGAGCAAGTCAGCAAAGCGCATAACAGAGTCATATATGGTCCACCTGACCAGGTCACTACTTCCCGGCACTACAAATGACATTGGGGTCAGAGCCCAATACCGCTACCCAAAACAATTAATCGTTATTATTCATTTGGTTAATAAAATTCATGACGGGGAGTGGTTAGTAGTGGGTAAGCTTTCGGTCGACGTTTAACTGCTCTTGGTTGTTTATCTCTTTTCCGTTGCCCGATTGGTGTGGACGCGATCGCTTTAAACAAATAACTTAAAGCATTTTTTAAAGCAACACCGGTTATTTGTGATAACTGAGCAGATGAATGAATAACCAGTTGTATGGCGGCTTTGAAACTTAATTCTCGCGGATTTTTATTGTGAAGGTATGCCGCTTGCGCCAGATTGGTTCTGATCAGATTGTACGCCAAGAAGTATGCCGCAATCTCTTTTTTAATCATTTCACTCGATAAGCAACGTAACTTTTCCATACCCATATGAGTCTTAATGCTACGTAAGTCCAGCTCTATCTTCCAGCGTTGTTGATAGAGATCAGCAACTTCTTTTTTAGAGTAACGCTCATGATCTATTAGCGTGGTAACATAAACGACCCCTGCAGAGGAAAATTCTCTGACCCGAATGACTTCGGGTAAAGCTGCATAACTCGTTGACGACATCCATACCGGTTTTCTAGGTGGTTTATACCAATCAATGAGATGGTCTTTGGGCCCTAATTTTATACCGCGCCGGAAGTCTGTTTTTTTATTCGCGTGGTTTCTGAAGACAACGGAAACCTTTGCGTTTAAGAGGCAAGAAACGATCGCATAGGTGCAGTAGTAACGATCTGCCAGCAATAAATGGCCTTGGTTTAAATTCTTAAGCAAAGAACTTAATAGTGTCGTTTCGCCAGTCCCCTTACCTTGATAAGCGCCAACAGCATAGTCGAGAACGGTGCCTACATTCAATGAAATCAGTGTAACCATGCGAGCAATGGGAAATCCCAAGCCTGGTTTCTGATTGCTTTGTTGAGGAAATGTACGCTGATTATCAAGCGTATCGGGCATTATTACAGTAGAACCATCCGCCATCACAACATGAAACCCTTTCCAATTCCATTGCTCCGTTCTTCGTATCAACGTCCGACCTGTGCTGCAAACAGCTTCAATCAGATGTTCCAACACCAGTCTTTGTCGAGCCTTGCAATAAGGGCCTGTATTTAATGAGTTAGCAGGTAACTCATGTTGTAATCGTCCTGCAAGAATCTTGGCTACCGCTTCTTTACAGGAGGCATCATCGCTGAGAATCTGAAAAAGAAAAGCTTTTAATGTTACTAGTGGCGTATAGATTTTGTGTCTACCATTTCCAGAGTCGTTAATTTTTCTGATGATCTTTGTTGAAAATGTTTGCTTAAAGGGCAAGTCGTCTGTTTGGAAAAAAGAACGTTTAAAATTCTTGATTTGTTGTTTGAAATAAACTTGAGTAGACTTATTCATGGTTGAGCTCTCGGTTGGATAATTGTTTTTGTGGAAATTCAATTATATACAAACACAACCCTGAGCTTAACTT
>JAJFJJ010000061.1 GCA_021774195.1 Nitrosomonas sp.
CGCCATTTCGGTGTTACAAAATGATCATTTACACGTGTAAACTCACATTTTGTGCCTTGAACTGACGAATTATAGGAGCAATCTGAACAGTTACTTTGATGTACTGAATAATTACGTTTATTTTTGCCAAGGCGCAGTGAGGCGTGAAAGAGTTCACAACGTAGTGCAACGCAGCAATAGATAAAGAACAGTGTGCTATAAGCATCATAGCGTGGTTCACCTTTAAGATGCGTAACATTTGATAAAATATTTGTTCTATTTCATAAGACTAGTCAATGTTGAAGCGATCAACTGAGGATTTTAGGATTAATGATGATAAATGGGAAACACTTTGACTTTGAATATTATGCATAATAAATTTCCATTTAATAACCTGGATTGTAGGACGCGGTAGGCCCTTTGTAACTCATTAGTTATTCTTTACAGTGGTTTTTTTAGAAAGAATACCAATAAAATCAAAGGTGCTTCTTTTCAGATCCAGTGTGATGCCAACCAGTTATTTCTCAAAATCTCAAGATTTTGATTTTCAAGAGATAGGTAAATAATAGTAACGAAGTTGGGCTGAGCGATTTTTTTATACAGTGCTCAGTCTACGCCGCAAAACTTTTCCCAAGCCTTGCATCTGAGCAAACTATGGATTTTCAGAGGCGTCTACAAGAGGTATTGTTGTGGCGACCAGTGCTTAGATATGATTTCAATTGAGCAGACTCATATTCCGATTTGAAATTATATAGACAAACAGTTTGTTACTTTTCTATCCTGACTTTAGATCATATGCATATTCTTCGATTAAACTGTAAATCAAAGCCATTTTTTCTTCTTGAAATAGACCAATAGACCAATGCTAATGGTAATAAATAGTATCCATAAAGTAGGATAAGCCCAGCGCCATTTTAGTTCTGGCATGTATTCAAAATTCATTCCGTAAATGCCTACGATAAAGGTTAGTGGAATGAAAATAGATGCGAAAATAGTCAAAATTCTTATGGTTTCATTCATTTTGTTGTTGACGCTGGAGAGATAAATGTCCTGCATGGCAGTAATTCTTTCTCGGTAAGACTCTAGTGATTCAGAGATGCGCAACACATGGTCATATACGTCGCCGTAATAAGGTAGCGTTTTTTCCTGTAATAGCGGCGAATCCGCATGCTGAATTTTTGTCAGTAATTCACGTAAAGGAGAAATGTTACGCTTCATGGCAATTAGTTCGCGACGAATCTGTTGAATGACTTGCAACATCTCCGCTGTTGGGTTGGATAATAAATTATCTTCCATTGGGTCAAATATTTTATCCAAACTGTCTTCGATTACAAAATATTCATCAACGATTGTATCGAGTATCACATAAGCTAAGTAATCGCTACCTAATTTTCTCAGGCGACCCTTGTCGTTCTGCAATCGGTTGTGTATGGGGTTAAATGTATCGTCGGTTTTTTCTTGGAAGGTAACCACAACATCCGCTAATAGCAGAATACTGATTTGTTCGTAGCGCAGATTAAAAGCATCCTCGTAACCTACACTAATACATTTGACGACAAGATAGAAATAGTCCTCGTATTCTTCCAACTTGGGGCGTTGATGCGTGCTAAGAATATCTTCTAGTACCAGGGAATGGATATTTAGTTTTCGGCCAATACTTTCTACAATACTGACATCGTTTAATCCATCAATATTGACCCAGGTTATCAATTTGCTGTTTTGCAATTGTTTTAATTCAGCAATCGATGCAATGTCATGTTGCAGTAGCGTATCTGCGTTGTATTGTGTAACAGAAATTTTGCATTCTGTTTCATGTCTTTCACCGATATGAACCAGTGATCCCGGTGGCAACCCCGATTTGTCGGCAGAGCTGTTCAGTACCGTTTCATCTTTTTTCTTATGCAGGCGGTGCCATGTTGGGATCTTGAAATTCATAATAAACAGCCTATTATCCTAAAACCCTCAGTTGAATGGTGCTTAGAGTGCATTGTTCTTTATTTTTGGCAAGGCGCAATGAGAAGTGAACGAGTTCACAACGAATTGCAACGCAGCAAAAGATAAAGAACAATGTGCTATAAGCATCATAGCGTAGCTCACCTGTAGGGTGTGTGGCATTTGACAGAATATTTATTTTATTTCATAAGACTAGACATTTCTTGAGCGATCAACTGAGGATTTTAGGATTATCCTATGATAAACCTAGATTTCCCATTAGCCTGATTCTCTAATGGAAACCATTAGAGAGCCTTATTGAATATATTGAGGTTTCGCTAAATTATTATTGTTGTAATTTGCATATTTTTATTCCTGACAATTTTGATGAAGTTGTTTATTCGATTAGTTTCTCATCATCGGTAAATTGCTCATGGAAAATCTAGGATAAAACTTATTTTAAAGTTTTTGTACACTAACAGAAAGACTAATTAAATAATATCAGCTATTCTGATAGCTTTTCGTTTGCATCAATGATTAATATGAATACAGTAACTCGCTGGACTTTACTTTTTCTGTTATTTTTTTTCTTGCCAATCTGTGTATCGCTTGCCCAGGAAGTTACACCTGTAGTAAAACCAGCCATCAACGCTGCTAATCAATCAGAAATCAAATTGGTGGCAATCAAAAAAAAAATTGATGCAATAACAAACAATACTATTCTTGAAGAGGTACTTAAGCAAAGAATTTTAGCCGCTTATTATGCGGCTGAAGCTAATATCGAAGATTTATTGATTTTAGAACAGGAAACTCAGACAGCTCAGAATCTGCTAAAAAATCTGCCTGCTGAAATCAAACAACTAGAACAGCGTATTAGCGCAACAGAAGATCAGTTAAAAAATCGGCGAGAGAATAAGTTCCTAGATCATCCTATTGATGATCTGGAGCAACGTCTGATTATTGAAAAATCCAATCTAAATGAACTGAAATCTGCTATTAGTCGGTTAGAAATTCAGATTGCTGAGCAGCTTAAATCACAGCAACAAATCAGGGAGGAAATGGCCGAAACCAATAATATACTGGCCAATACCGAGCAGGAGCAGGTGGATTTGAGTACGCGGGCATTAAATAAGCTGGAAATCAAGGCACGCAATATGCAGTTGGATAGTCGTTTCAATAAGCTGAATGCGGCATTGAATAAGTTGAGCCTTGAGAACATCGTTTATCCGTTAAGCCTAGAGGCGCAGAAACTCGAACTGCAGTTACTGAATTTGCAAAGTAAACAGTTGTCAGGGTTGATTATACAGCTGGATAATTACCTGATTGAGAAAAGGCAAAAGGATATTGAGAAAGAGCGGGCAGCGTTAATTCAGGCACAGAAAGAAGCGTCCGGCAAGCATCTGGTCATACAAGAAGCGACTCGGAAAAGTATCCGTTATAACCAGTTGTTAAAGGAAGTTACTCAAAAGCTTGAGCAGTATCAGGACCAGAAACATGAAATAGAAGCTAGCTACAAGCAGTTGGAACATGATTTTCAAAGCGCCGAGCAGAAAATTAATTTGGCCGGACTCAGCCCATCGTTGGGTAATCTATTGCGTGAACAACGCCGCAATTTGCCTTTGACTAAAGGCAATCAAAACTTAATTGACAGCTTACAGGAGGAGGTTGCACTAGCCAATTTGGAACAATTTAAGTTGGATGAAGTAAAAAAATCTCTAGCTGATATAGATAAAGCTTTGCAGTCCAAGATGTCGCTTCATGTACAGGGTGATATTGACGAAGCTGAAAAATTCAACATTAGTGTTGAATTGCGTGGTTTGCTAAATAATCAAAAAGAATTGGTTCAAAAGCTCACATCGGTTTATTCAGAATATGTAAGAACGGTCATTGATGTTAATTATTCCCTGCAACAGTTGGTTACTTTGGGCGAAAAGTTTGATCGCTATCTGAACGAGCGTTTGTTATGGGTGCCCAGCGCACCGGTGATTAATAAGCATTATGCGGGTGAAATTCTTGAGTCTATTCTTTGGTTTAGCAAATTATCGTACTGGCAGCAACTGGCGGTAGATATAAAACACAGCGTACAAGCCAAACCATTACTAGCACTATTAGGCTTTTTTATAATTTCCTTGTTACTCGGGTTTAGACAAGCAATCAATATTCGCTTGCAGGATTTACTGATAAAAGCCAGTAAACCATATGCGGATCGCTTTATATTTACCTTTTATGGTTTGGGGTATATTTTTTTGTTAGTGCTGCCATTATTCCTATTGCTGGCTTGGCCAGGGTGGTTGTTGCTGATCAATAATCAGGTGGCAACTTTTAGCCATTTGGTGGCCGATGGGTTGTTGCGTGCTGCAATTCCATTACTGATTATTTCATTTTTTTACCAATTATTTAAACCTGAAGGATTCGTGCAAACACTATTTGGCTGGCAAGAACACAGTATTCAGCTGTTGCACGGACAATTTAAATGGGTTCGCATTATTGTAATTCCTGCAATGTTTTTAATCGGCATGTTTGCTGATGGAATATACGCTGAACACAGCTATACGTTGGGCAGAATGGCATTGATTATTATCTTGCTGGCTTTAGCTTATGTCCTTCACCGTTTTGCACATCCTGTTACTGGGCTGGGAAAAGACTTTTATCGGGAAAACCCAACCAGCTGGGTGTATCGTTTACGCTATATTTGGTATTTCGCTTTGGTATTTGCTCCATTGACAATCATCGGTTTTGCCATTGCCGGATATTATCAAAGTGCATTAGAACTGCAGTATAAATTAGTGCTTTTACTGCGCTTAATATTTTTTGCCGTGTTATTGCATGAAGTTGTTATGCGTTGGTTGGTGCTAGCCAATCGGCAACTAGCACTGCAAAATGCCAGACAAAAACGTAAATTGCAAGAGCAAGCAGAGGGCAAGATCGGCGCTACGAAAATTAATCCAGAAGAAGAATTTTTGCTGGATATACCCCAAATCAATCAACAAGGTGAGAAGTTACTTAACGTTTTGATTATTGCCATTTTAGCTGTAGGCTACTGGCTGATTTTGCGTGATATGTTTCCCGCTTTTTCAATTTTTGAACAGGTGGTTTTGTGGCAGCATGTGGCCATAATAGATGGGCAGGAATCGCTGCAACCTATCACGCTGGTTAACATTTTTCTTAGCTTGTTGTACCTGGCGTTGATGTTGATTTTTATCAAAAACTTTTCCAGTCTGATTGATTTGTTTCTTGTCGGCAGGTTCCGCATGACTTCTGGCAGTCGTTATGCGCTCATTCATCTGACTCGTTATGCAGTGATTATCATTACTTTTATTGCCGTGGCTAGTGAGTTGGGCGGAAAGTGGTCGGAGGTGCAGTGGCTGGTGGCAGCAATTAGTGTTGGCCTGGGTTTCGGTTTGCAAGAGATTTTCGCCAACATGGTGTCGGGGATAATTTTGTTATTTGAGCGTCCCATCCGAGTGGGCGATACCGTGACGGTCGGCGAAGTTACCGGCAAAGTGAGTCGTATTCAGATTCGCGCAACAACACTGGTTGATTGGGACCAGAAAGAGCTGATTGTGCCAAATAAGATTTTTATCACCGAAAAACTTATCAATTGGACTTTGAGTGATACCATGACCCGCGTGGTCATACCCGTCGGTATCGCTTACGGTTCTGATGAAGAGCAGGCGTTGCGTATTATTAAACAGGTCATTGAAGAGTCACCGCTGATACTAAAAGAACCTGAACCAACAGTATTTTTTGTCGGTTTTGGTGAGAGTTCTCTGGATTTCTCATTGCGTGTGTTTGTACGCGGCATGGATGACAGATTTCCAGTAACTGATGAGCTGCATCGAAGAATTCTGCATGAATTCAAAGCGCACAATATTGAGATTCCATTCCCTCAACGCGATTTACATATTCGTTCGTCTGTACTTTCTAGAGAGCAAGTTCCCGTTTGACAGAGTGTTAGTTTGTAAGGGTATAGATAACGGCAGGTGTCAACAGGTTTCCGTCCGAGCCTATTGCCTCATAAGCTTTAGATGTGGCTTTTTTGTTGTCGATAGTTACTTGTACTGCGAAAGCGATACTTCTGGATGGTCTTTGAATTCAAATATTAGTGCGTACTTGTGTGTTATTTCGGAAGTATGCAAATACACTTTCTTTAATTATTTACAGCTAAGTAGAAACCATATTTTCACAATATATTAAATCGGGAATCACTAAATGGAAGAATTATCAGTTGATGTTCTAGTTTGGGTCGGAATTTTGTTTTGTATCAGCCAGTCTGCCATGTTCTCTGGCCTAAACTTAGCATTGCTGGGCATCAGTCGTTTGCACTTGGAAGTTGATGTTTCAGCCGGAAATAAAGATGCAATAAAGATTTTAGCTCTGCGTAAGGACTTCAACTTTCTTCTTGCTACGATTTTATGGGGTAATGTTGGCATAAATGTTCTTTTGACTCTGTTATCACATTCTGTAATGGCGGGGGTAGCTGCTTTCTTCTTTTCAACAATTCTCATCACATTCGCTGGTGAGATATTTCCACAAGCTTACTTCTCCCGTCATGCTATGCGGATGGGGGCACTGCTGGCGCCACTAATACGCTTTTATCAGGTCATTCTTTTTCCGGTAGCTAAACCTTCAGCGATGATGCTGGACTGGTGGCTAGGCAAAGAGAGTATCCCCTATTTTAGGGAACGTGATCTGCGATCAGTGATCCGCAAACATATAGAAGCAGAAGAGTCGGATGTAGATCGTCTGGAGGGCATCGGCGCTCTGAATTTTTTGGCACTAGATGATATTTCCGTCACCCAGGAAGGTGAGAATATAGATCCTAATAGCATTATCAGCTTGCCAGTAAAAGATGGTATACCAATATTCCCAAAGTTTGAACGCCGCGCTCTGGATCCTTTTTTACTAGAAGTCAACAGATCTGGGAAAAAGTGGGTAATTATTGTTGATGAGCACGATCAACCGTGCATGGTGCTGAATGCGAATGCCTTTCTTCGTGAATCTTTGTTTGGTTCACGACCAATCAATCCTTACATTTATTGTCATCGCCCCATTATTGTCAAAGATTCGAGCACACTGCTTGGAAAGGTGCTATCTCATTTACAGGTGCATCCGAAATCCGAAGTGGATGATGTTGTTGATGATGATCTTATCCTCATCTGGTCTGATGAAAAACGGGTAATTACGGGCGCTGATATTCTTGGCCGATTATTGCGAGGTATAGCAATACGCGATATCAAACATTTGTATAAGGGTTAACATTGTGATGTCGAGTACATCGGTTGGTGAAATTTAGTTAGCTTGGCAATGTTTGAACTTGCATGGTATTAATCATTTGGCGATGGTGATAGCTGGGGGTGGCTTGGAGAATGTCGAATGCACGGACAGCTCGTACAGTTGACCGAGTAGACGAAATGCTTCGAGATTCCAGATGGCTTCTGGATTATCACCATTTAGAATGGAATAGGTGCGATCTTCATAGGATATTGAAAATGAGCCTTTGCCCAAATCACTCGATCCATCTTCGATCTCCATGGTTTTAACTGGATTGAGCCGAACTTCACCAGTTCGAGCGTCTTTTTCAACTGGAAACTCTACTTCTTCTGATATCCCTCGCCCCAAAAATTCCAAAACAGCCAAGAATGCACGCAATCTAATAACGCCATGGAACGGATAGTCTCCCCCAGGTGATCCAGGGCGAATATCAACAAAAATTTCGTTATTCGGCAATGCATTAGTGTACAAAAAGAGTTTGTTTCTTTCTTCAACAGTGAGATCCGAAACATCATAGTTGCTGACTATAATTCGCCCGGCAACATTACGACTCAAAGTCCCCTTATTATCGTCTTCCGCCCAGCGATACCCTGTTTCCAAAGCATTTACCACGGTTTCCAAGTGATCGTTCTCCTTAGTAGAAAATGTAATAGTCTGTTGCACCACGATTGGCGCTACAAATAAGTGATGAGTATGATTCAAAGCGGTCAGATGCAATACCCTTCGACGGAACTCTTCATAACCTTTCCCACGCCTGGGAATATTGCGTAAAATTCGGTCGTCTCCCTTTTGATCAGCACGCAGTTCGCTGGCCATCATTCTGATAAGAAGTCCAATATCCTCTCCTTGTTGATACAATCTGAAAAAATTGTGTTCTGAGTACGGGCTGAGTACCCGCTGATTAAATTCATCTCCATTAACCGGAATAATGGTGATGGTCGGGTTCTCGGATATACCCGTCCCAAAGATCGGCGAAAGTCCTTGTCCAGCCGTTATTGCACCTAATGGCGGCACGGCTCCTGCGTTCATTTGAAAGCTGAACGTTGCGGCCACGCTCGACATAGTTGTGAATTGTATAGGGTGATGGTGCCGCACTCGCGCGATATTCAGCAGTAGTTCGTTTGCCCTGATTTCATTTATTGACTGATTATAGGCCAAGGCCGCCTTATCAAGTGCCATGGGCGACAAGCACCCATTAAGAGTTAGCAACCCAGCTAGACAGAACATTGTGCAGGTATATCGAAACAGCCTCCCAGGCTCTTTAGAATTGAGTTGCGATATCATGAGCGGGATATAAGAAACAAAATATTCTCTTCTTTAAGTATGAATTGAGTTGGTTTTCTAACACATTTAAGAACTAACTTGAATATTACAGTAACTACTACAATTTTATCGTAATATTGTTATATATTGAGCCTGCTCGCAGTCACTATAAACGCTGTCCAGCGCGTGATAACATTTGTTGCAGGATATAAAGTTGGCAGAAAAACGATTTCGCGTACAGCGTTCACAAGATGTTTCGTAGTAAGGCGCAGCACGCAGGCAATGGTTATTCCCTTGACAAGGGAATAACCATTGCCTGTAAGACCTGCCTTGCCAGTAACGCTGAAAAACTAACTGTATCCGAAATTAGCAAGTTGAAGGAGTACTAGGAGAGTACCAAGGAAATTCTGATTAGCAGTTAAGAGATTTACTTCCAGAACGCTATACGTAGTTTGCTGGTGATACTTCTATATCCTCTTGCATTCATCGCGGCAGCGACTATTAATTCGTAATGCCAAGCGTTTTTTTGTTGATTTGGTTTTTTTGTGTTAGCTTTTTTCTTTATGGAACCCTGAAACTCTAGTATTCACTGATAATGAGTAATTACTTTTCTTTAATTGCCTGTCATGAGTGCGATTTACTTTATAAAATCGATCGCAACCCAAGACAGGGTTTCGCTAAATGCCGAAGATGTGGAGCTGTCTTAGTGAAACACGAACGACATAAATTAGAGCATACCATTGCGCTAACCATCACTGGATTGGTGCTTTTTGTCGTCGCCAATGCCTTTCCGATACTAAGCTTGGAATTTGAGGGGCAGGTCACGGAAATAATACTCTTTACCGGCGTCAATAGTTTGTATGATCAAGGCATGTGGCCTCTGGCAATGTTGGTGTTTCTGACTAGCATTGCGTTACCATTTGCCCGGTTGGTGGCCTTGTTGTATGTGTTTTTGCCGATTAAGTTTAATCGGACGCCGTTGAAGATGGCAGTAGTTTTTAGACTTGTTTATTCGCTCCGCCCCTGGAGTATGATAGAGATTTTTATGTTGGGCATTCTGGTGTCAGTGGTAAAATTGACCGCTTTAGCCACCATCATACCTGGAATCGCCATATGGTCTTTCGCGGTATTAGTCTTTGTTCTTGCCGCTACTGCAACCAGCTTGGATCCCGATCTGGTCTGGGAGCGACTGGATACCGAAAGATGAACGAAAGCACCGTTACCGCAAATCAACTGGGGCTGCTGAATTGTTATAATTGCGGGCTGCTATCGAAAGCAACGGGGCGGATCCATAGCCCATTGAAGTGTCCGCGTTGTGATACAACCCTTCATCGGCGCAAACCGAGAAGCATTTCTCAAACCTGGGGTTTTTTGATTGCCGCCTATATTATGTATATTCCTGCAAATTTTCTGCCGATCATGACAACCACCCGCTTAGGGCATGTCCAGTCGGATACGATCATAAGTGGGGTCATATATCTTTTGGTGTCTGGCTCATGGCCACTGGCGCTGATAATTTTTATTGCCAGCGTTTTCGTGCCGGTATTAAAACTCATCGTCCTGACGTATTTGGTTTTATCGGTGCAGCTAAAATCACAATGGCGGCCTGATGACCGAACGCGGCTCTATCGCATCACTGAAGCCGTAGGTCGATGGTCGATATTTACGTGGTGACGTTGATGGTAGCACTTGTAAATATTAAGGGATTAGCAGAAGTCGATGCCGGACCTGGAGCAATTGCTTTTGGTGCTGTGGTGGTATTGACAATGATTGCAGCGATGGTGTTCGATCCACGATTAATATGGGACAACATAGAGTGAACTTATGAGTGAAAGGCGCTTGGAAGACATTGAACTAGATAAGTTGCCGGAGGCCGTTCCCGAAGAAAAGCCGGGACGGATTTCGATCGTCTGGTTAATCCCGCTGGTTGCCTTATTAATTGGGGTCTGGTTGGGTTATAAAGCATGGTCTGAGATGGGGCCGACAATCAAAATTACGTTCAAATCGGCGGAAGGCCTCGTGGCCGGTAAAACAAAGATCAAATATAAAAATGTCGAAATTGGAATCGTGGATGAAATCGAGTTGAGTCCTGATATGTCTCACGTAGTTCTGACAGCCAGCTTGGTCAAAAGTGCTGGCGCTTATCTGACGGCAACGACTCGGTTTTGGGTTGTCCGCGCTCGTGTTGCCGCTGGCGAGGTGTCCGGGCTGGAAACGGTATTGTCGGGTGCGTATATTGGCATTGATCCGGGTGCAGGCGGCGCTATGGCAAAGCATTTTACCGGATTGGAAATCCCCCCTGTAGTTACGAAAAATTTACCCGGGAGGCATTTTCATTTGCGTTCCGATGATCTTGGCTCGTTGGATCTGGGGTCGCCTGTTTATTACCAAAAAATAAAAGCTGGAAGCGTTGTCAGTCAAAAACTGGCTGACGACGGCCAATCGGTGATGCTAGGCGTATTCATTAATGCACCCTACGATAAGTTTGTCAATCAGGATAGCAAATTTTGGAATGCCAGTGGACTCGACTTTACCTTGGATGCGAATGGTATCAAGGTCTATACCGAGTCTTTCGTAACGATGATGGTCGGCGGAATCGCGTTTAAGAATCCCCGCGGTTCGATGCAAGCACCGGCTGTTGATGAATGGCAGGAATTTATACTGTATGAGGATTATAACGCGATCACGGAAGGCACTCATCTCCAATCGAGCAGTTATATTTTATATTTTACCGGATCTGTTCGCGGTCTTAGGATTGGGGCGCCCGTTGAGCTTAAGGGAATAAAGTTGGGACAAGTATCCGAGATTATGATGGAATATAATCCAGATACAAAGAATGTCAAAATTCCGGTAACCATCGAAGTACAAATGGATCGCATCACTTTAAATGGAATTCCTGATACGGGCACTTTCATTCGCACTCACCACGAAGAATTATTCGATGAGCTCGTGCGACAGGGACTTCGTGCTCAACTCCAGACCGGTAATTACGTTACCGGACAATTATTGGTTGACTTGGATTTTTATCAGGATGCAACGCCAACGGAAATTGATTGGGAAAGCAATCTCCCGGTCTTTCCAACTATTCCGACGCCACTAGAAGAAATATCCAATACAATTTTCAGCATCGTAAAAAGACTGGAAAAATTACCACTAGAAAAAATGAGTGAACAGCTTCATCAAGCCATTGATTCAATGACAGAGATTATGAAGCAGACGGAGCTGCTGACGAAAAACTTAAATACGACGATAACGCCTGCGGTAATCGCCACTTTGGAACAAACAGAAAAAACGCTGGCCACAGTCGAAAATGTGCTTGAAGATGAATCACCCGTTAAGCAGGATCTGGGTCGTGTGATGGATGAGTTATCCAAAGCGCTCCGATCAATCCGATTACTGGCAGATTATCTGGAACAAAATCCCGATGCTTTAATTTATGGTAAAGGAGAAGCCAATTGAAGAAATTGACGTTAAGGTGTCTTGGTCTGGGTATTTTGGTATTGACCGGTGGTTGCGCAGGGACGCCTTCTCCGAACTTTTATACCTTAAGCTCAATGTCGGACCAGGTAAATCGACTGGAGATCCTAACCAAAACCTGCCCGCTCAGCGTTGCAATCGCGCCAATCGAGTTTCCCGACTTTCTGGACCGCTCTCAAATTGTGACCCGGCCAAGTCCTAATACGCTAAAAATGTCCGAATTTCACCGGTGGGGTGGTTCCTTATCCAGCAATTTCTTGCGAGTACTTGGAGAAAATTTATCGATATTGCTGGGTACCGATCGAATTTTTTATCCACGGCAGGCGAAAGCCTTTCCCATTGATTACCATTTGACTCTCAACGTTAAAGCATTTGAAGGCGAAATCGGAAAAGAAGTGGTTCTAGATGTGGATTGGGTAGTCATCGACCAGCAGCACAAAGAAGCTGCCATGATGAAAAATACCGTAATTCTTGAACCGGTGCAACGGTCGGATTATGAATCATTCGTCGCCGCCCAAAGTCGTGCGTTGGCAGCTCTCAGCCATCGGATTGCCAGCGCCATGGGACAATGTTCTATCCGCCAGAATAAGAAATAAGGTAAACACTCGCAATGCTCATAATTTTGATAAGCCTACTTAGCGGCCTTATTCTACTTTGGCTTGGCGGTGAAGGGTTTGTACGTGGCAGTGTCGCAGTAGCCACGCGGCTCAATGTCTCGCAGCTGATGATTGGCTTAATTCTCGTCGGCTTCGGTACGTCGTTACCGGAACTGATGACGAGCGTAACTGCTGCATTAGCCGGTACTCCCGGTCTGGCGGTCGGCAATGTCGTAGGTAGCAACATCGCAAACGTCCTCCTGATCTTGGCGGTGGCAGCACTCGTTAAACCTGTGAACTCCCGGCCAGAGGCTTTCTATCGCGATGCCACTGCCCTGGCTGCTGCAACAATTATGGGTGCAGCGTTTATCTTCTTTGGTGATATTGGACGCATCCACGGCTTGATCCTATTGGCCGGACTTGCAGCGTACATTGTGAAAGTCTACTGGGCGGAACGACAACATCAAAGCCCAGCAGGTAAGGTGCTCATGGGCGAAGCACAAGTCGTCGAGTCTAAATCGGAGACCTGGTTGATGGCAATAATCCTGGTAATCGGCGGATTGGCTGCTGTTATTGGAGGTGCCTGGTTATTCGTTTCCGGGGCAACCAAGCTTGCTCTAATCTGGGGTGTTTCAAAGACATTTATTGGTCTCACCGTCGTCGCGGTTGGTACGTCGTTACCTGAGCTTGTCATTACTGTTGTTGCCTCACTTCGCGGTAGGTCCGACGTAGCGCTTGGCAACATTATTGGAAGTAACATGTTCAACATTCTTGGCGTTCTGGGCGTCACCGCACTTACCGCTCCATTTGAAGTGCCACCAGAATTAAGCATCTTCGATTTACTCGTCATGCTCGCGGCAACGGCCTTACTCATTGTCAGCGCCGCAACGGATAAACGTGTAACGCGATGGGAGGGGGGGGGGTTACTCGTTGGTTACGTAGCATACATGGTTATTCGAACAAGTATTGCGTTGTAAATGCCAAATTATAATTTTACTGTAATGGGTGAAGCGGATTTTAGGTAATTCAATGAAAGTATTCATGGAATGGCGTTCTTAGCCCCTCGGGAAGCAAGGAAATGGATATGGTATCCACATCGTTTATGCTGGGGCGCGGGGGTATTATGATCTGCGTGGGTACTAACCCAAAATGTGAAGTTGGCAGCGATATGTATTGATTTTGAAAAAGAATTGTTTCAGACTCACGATATAGAATATAGAAAGCAGTCGATTTCTTTTAGTTTAGAATGTTTTTACTATCTACATCAGATGATGGCTTATCTTTCTCTTGAGCTTTAATATTCTTTCTAAAAGCGCCAATATGTGGTGGCGAAATCAGATCGTTTTTATTAAATGTAAATGCGAATAACACTGTAAAATCATTATGATGCGTTTCAGCAATAAATGGAGACGTTGAGCTAATAAATCGGTTTGAAGGTAATTCAAAAATATTAAAGTATAATTTTACATATCCTGTTTGATATTGCGCTTTGTAAAAAGCTATCTCGGGAGTAGAAAAAGGAATCACAACACTTTGGATTGGCGGTAGCCCAAAAAAAGTTTCTCCATACGCTGTCCCCAATGACTCTACAATTACATTAATACGATGTGTTGCCTGATTAATATTACCTTGAACATGATATCCCTCTATCCCAAACCAGCCAACCATGACATGATAACCTTGTTCTCCCAGCCATCCGGCCATGACTTGACGCACAATATCTTTGTCTTCACTAACGCCTGAAATATCGAGTACTATATTCGCGCCTTGAGGAATTGGCAGTGAGCTTTCAAGCTGCTCAGGAAGGCTTTTTATTACTGCTTCACTAAGCAACAATTGTTCAACTGCTGACCTAACAGAATGAGTTGGCTTGTGTACCGTTGAACAAGCTGACAATGCACCAAGAGCCGTAATTATTAATATTATATTTCTCAATGATTTATTCATGATTATCGCTGCCCCTTAGTATCATAATGACGTGTAAATTATTGTATCACTAAAGCTTAAAAGCACCGCCAAGTAACCGCTTCTAGGTAAAAATAGCGGATAAATATTTTAGGAATCTTTGCGGCTTGAAAAAGGTTGTGCTAACATCAAGGCAGCATTGAATACTGAATAAGAGCAACTTGGCATTGCAATTGCTTTACTTTTAATCTTGATTGGTATGAACAACGAGTTGGCTGAAAGGAATTTTCCATCCCTGTTGGCTACAGACGT
Organism: Nitrosomonas sp.; assembly: GCA_021774195.1. Classification (GTDB taxonomy): domain Bacteria; phylum Pseudomonadota; class Gammaproteobacteria; order Burkholderiales; family Nitrosomonadaceae; genus Nitrosomonas. The sequence goes on from JAJFJJ010000061.1 coordinate 14,739, forward strand.
CAACCGCGTAACGTTGTAAGGCACGGGTAATGCAGTAGTAATCACCAGCAGCCTTTCCATCGAATAATGCAATTATTTTATAATCCAATGATGAAGTATTGGCTTGTGCAAAATAAACCCAAATATCCTCCAAAGAATCACCGTAAATTTCTTTTTGAAGGCCTTGTCGAATGCCCGCGCACAGCAGCTCAGGAATTTTAGTTGTACATTGCTGTTGGTGCTTATAGTCAATACCAAAATCACTAGTAATAATGAAACCTTGCGAGAGGTTTCTCGGATTAGTTGCTAGAAAATCAATGGCGCTATAAGTCTTAGGACTCATGCTGTTGTATAAGGATATAAGCACAATTTCAAATGTAATGCAGCTTACTTTGCCATAAGTGCCATCAGAAAGCATGACATAATCACCTTGTTGACAAGGAAACCAAGGTTCATCCTGAGTGTACTGCCGTGAAATATAATTGGAAAGATCAGATAGCGGCAATCTCAGTGTCAAGCCTGGTATATTTGGATTCGTCAACTTGGAATAAAAATTGAGACTATCTACTTTCATCGGAATTCCGTTGTAAACAATGCGTTCTCCTTCTCTTACTGAGCCTGCATTAAGAAGAACTTTCAATTCATTGATATAGCTTGGGATAGAGTTTCTTAATGCTAACACCATGACAATTAATATTAAAAATGCCAGTCCTATTAATGCTTGGTCATTACGTATACTTAGCACATAGAAAACAGCTGCAAGGGATAATAATACCATTGATGTATAGTAAACGAGCGTGGTGATACGTTGAAAATACGATGGTTCATTTTTTTGTTTTCGTGTGCAAATCCATATGGTTCCTTTCCACAACAATAACAAGGAAAAGTAAACGACTACAAATGCCATTACCGACATTAGAAGCGTAGCGCCACGGCCAGTAGCGAATTGTTTGATTTGGTCACTGAACGAGACTTCTCTTTCAGTTTGCGCCTTAACCATTGCATCGAGTTGCAATTCAGCCACTTCCAGTAGACGATTATTTTCTTCTAGTAGGTTTTGCCATTTCTGTTTTATTTGTTCAAATTTCTCAAGAGCATCTATTTCAAGGCCGTTTTTATTAATCCGCGCCATTTGATTTAGCGCTTTATTGCCGTCATGAATCTGAGATTGGTAATAAGAGATTTTATTTTGAAGCGCAACCAATTTACGTCTTTCTTCTGTAAGTTGGCGCAGCTCATTCATGATAGGTTGCAAAATTTCAAGTAAGTCTTTTTGCCAGTCAAAGGTTTTTTCTTGTGTTGCTTCAATTCTGGCCAATTCCAATCCTCCGGTTTGAATTAATTCAAAGGATTTCTCTTGTTCTTCAACTGATTGACTAAGTACATTAATTTTAAGTTGAATACTAATTCTATCTTGCTCTGTTTTTGCTTTCTTTAGTAAATCTGATTTTTCTTCAATCTCTTTTTTTTGTAACTTTATACTATGAACGATACCGTTTAAAATTTGATAAAATGCCTTTCCATCATGCAACGGCATATTGCTGAGAAGTGTTGGCTTGTCTTTGGGCAGAGGACGCGATGATGTCCCTGTTTGAACAGTGTGGTCACTATTAGAAATTAATCTTTCTGCATTCGCGGCATGACTTTTGGCCATGCATAACAATACAAGAATGGCTAATACAATGATGATTAATTTATTTTTTAAATGACTTTTCACTTTTAAGTCGCTTCTTATTTTAGGGTTACTGGTATTTTAGAATTCGACGCGCAAGTAGTTTCCAGATTTGCAGTAGAAAACTTTTCAACTTAGCGGGGCTTTTCCTGATGCAAAGTAATTTGCTGAAACGGGATCTCCCAACCATTTTCGTTACAGGAATTAGCAAAGGAGTAGATTATAGTTCTTTCTACTTCTTCATATAAGTTCGCAGCTGAGCCTTTCAAAAACACTTCATACTCAAAATCTAGTGATGAAGCACTAGGTAAAAAGAAGTCCACTATGACACGAACCAAATTGTCCTCGCCAACTGCCTCAATGAGATCTTTGCGAAAGTTTTCGGTCATTTTTCTCGGAATAGTCGTAGTGCATTCAGCTTGATATTTATAATCTATCCCGAACACCATTTGGATTCGATATCCGTGAGATAAATTCATCGGACTAAGTGCCATATAGTTTTCAGTAGTATAGATGATTAAATTGCCACCAAACAAGCGTACTTGAACCATTTCAGGACTCTGGTATACCACCTCTCCTATGGTGCCTTCATCCATTTTCACCCAATCGCCTTCGTTAGAAGGAAACCACTCTTCATTACCTGCAGCGGGTCGTGACACCAAGCCCACCAATTGTCGTACTGGCAGATGCAAACTTCCGCCACTAAGTTCAGGATTAACCAGACGTGTATAGAAATGGAGTGTTTCAACTTTCCACGGTATGCCGTTAAAAACCAGTCGTTCCCCTTCTCTGACTGAACCGAGATTCAACAACATCATAAGTTGCTCAACCATGGCAGGAAAAGTCTTGATGAGCACCCAACCAAGTGCCACCAGAAATAAAACGCCAAGACCCAGTAATAACCAGTCATTACGCAAATTAAAAATGAACAAAGTTGCCATGATGGCGGCAAGAACTGTTAACACGTGGTATATCAGATCAGTCAGTCGCTCAAAAGTAGATTGCTTTTTATTTTTCCGTTTGGCCTGCAATTTTTTAACTAAGAAGTACAAAAAACGCATGAAGAAAAATACTGTCAAAAATGTTGAAACCCCAAGTATAAAATTAACACCTCGACTCTTAAAAAAATCGGCAAACATCTCACCGGTTGCGGCTAGAATGGATCCTTTTGATTGCAACTTGTTATCCAATTGGCGAGAGATAATTTCAGAATCATTACTGATATTTTCCATTTCTTCCTGCCAAGTATCCAGCATTGACTCAAGCGAGTTTTTTACAATCTCATCCTCAGCCTTACGCAACAAGTTGTTTAAATTACTAGTTGCAGTTATAGCGATTTTTTTACGGTATCTTATTTGTTCAAGGTCTTGTTTAAGTTCTTCGATTTCTCTTGAGTCTTGGGTAACCGTTTTAAGAGAATAAATCAGTGGCTGCAGCAATTTTTCAATTTCTTGTGCAAGATCAAACTTTTTAAGTGTCTTGTCACGGTAATCATCGATGGCTACGCCAGTAGCGACAGACTCTATCCTTAGTTTTAAATATGCCAGTTCAGCCTGAAGTTCATCGATGTTTTTTGATATTTCTTCAGCTTGTGTCTCATCGAGTCCAGCCAACTCTTTGGAAATTTGTACAAGCTCGGCATTTTTTTCTTGCTTATTGCGAACGAGTATCTGCAGATTTCTTAATATTCCTAAAGAAGATTCATTTATAGCTTCTTTTTCCATTTCTTCCTGAGTATTGTTTCCAGCTATAGCAGGGAAAGATAAAATCACCAGTAGGATCACCAGTTGTACAAGAAATTTCTTTTTTAGATTTTGCATAATCAACTTGTAAATATTCAACATTATCAAAATAAGCATATCATTGATGAAGCGTAATTTTTGACAAAACGCTTGAAGCTCTTTGGCACATGGATATGTCAAATATCGTGTATAAAATTTTTGGTAATGGGGCAGACATCTATGGTCTTAAAGGGCATCGAATGTCAAAGTAGTGGTGTTGTAATCACTTAATTCGAGAAAAGTGCCTGAAACTAAGTTTGCAACGGTAGAGATATTGATTTAGCAAAAGCATTGTTGCAGATTCTCAACATAGAAAGCAATTGATTTCTCTTGATAAGACATATATTACTCTAATAATCAAAATAGAGCCTATACTGTTATGTAAAAGAAGTGCAATGGTTAATCTACGCACAGTCTGGTTTTAATGATATTAAAATAGAAACAGGAGTAAAGAATGAAAGTATCCTTTAAAAATTTGTTACTGGCCTTGTTATTTACAGCTGTTATTTTACTTGCAGGATGCAGCAGTGTACCTAAACCTATTGGTGAAATGGCAGGCGCAAAAGCACAGATTGAAACTGCCGTGACTAATGAAGCAGGTGAATTTGCTGCTGTTGAGCTAGATCGAGCCAAAAGTAAGCTGAGACGTGCTGAAAGGGCAGTTGTGGAAAAAGAGTATTTAACCGCCAAACTACTTGCTGATGAAGCACGATCAGATGCAAGACTGGCCACTGCGAAGGCCAGTTCAGCTCGAGCTAAACAATCTGCACAGGAAATGAAAGATACTGTTCAAAGCATGGAGCGGGAAATTGAACGCGTTCAGAAACGGTAAGAGAATTCTTTGGTTTATATAAAATAATTTAGCTAGCCTATTGTTATAGAGGGTTTTGTCATGAAAATATGTGTTAAGAACATACTATTGATCGTTATATTTGTATCAATACTGGTTGCTTGTGGAGGGCCGCTCAAAAAAAATGAGGCATTGCAAGAAGCAGAATCTTCTTTTAATAAAGCAAAATCTGATCCTGAAGTGCTTAAATATGCTGTAAGACAGTTGGATGAAGCAGAAATGACTCTGAGAAGTGCTGCTGAAGCGGAAACGACTGATCACATGAATACACTGGCTTATATTGGTAATAATGAGGTGCAAACAGCGCTGGAAATTACAGCTCAAAAACATGCGGAAATGGAAATAGCAAAGTTGAGTGACGCATCCGATCAGCTTGCTTTAAAGGCACGCGAATATGAAACGCAAAAAGCACAAGCTGAAAGTGCACGACTGCAACAACAATTAGCGGCGTTACAAGCAGAGAAAACTGATCGTGGTATGGTCATGACTTTAGGTGATGTACTATTTGAGACTGGAAAAGCAGATCTTATGCCTGGTGCTATGAATATGATTGTTCGCCTAGCTCAATTCATGAAACAGTATCCAGAGAAAAAACTTCAAATTGAGGGCCATACTGATTCAACAGGCAGCGCCTCATTTAACTTGCGTTTGTCAGAAGACCGGGCTAACTCAGTACGCAATGTCTTACTTGCTGAAGGTGTTTCTAACCACCGAATTGAAGCTATTGGATACGGTATGAGTAAACCAGTTGCAACGAATGCCACTGTAGAAGGTAGGCAGCTCAACCGCCGGGTTGAAATAGTTATTCTATAAAACTGTCAAGCAGCGTCTATTTGGGCGCTGTTGACGCTCAATAATGATAATGAGCGCCGATTCCAAGGTATTCGACTTTATCTATATAAAACTGACCCGTTGGTGAATTGCCGTTAAAGTACTCTAACAAGAATTGTAGTTTGCGACCAAATGTTTGAAAATTTTCAAATTGAATGCCTGCTCTGGCGGATACATCTGTGCTCCAATTTGTTTGTTCATAATTTTTGAGATCAACTGCCATGATGGGTCTAACGGCAGCAAAATCGATACGCCAGGGGCTCCTGAATTCAACACCATATTGAACTGACCAAGGTTTGAGTGTCGATGGTTCCTTGTGAAAAATACCGCCACCGCCGCCATAGACGCGTACTCCATATGGCAATTCATATGAGAGTCTGAGATCGGCCCCTTCATAGCTCAGATTTATACGCTCCAAATCAGCTTTGGTTCGTAGTAAGAACTCATCTCCAAGATGTGAACTTTGGTGATATATACGGCCAAAAGCGGAAAACTTACCCGATCGCATGCTGGAATATGCAGATGCAATGAAATCACTGTTGATTAGATCGGATGATTCGGCGCCGAGATTAAAGTCGCTGAAGACAGTGGCTTGAAGACCAGCTTCCCATTGTATGGAGGTTTGGCCTAAATTAGCACGGTAAAATGGGATGGTTTCGCCAAAGCTGACCGATCCGTTATGATTCCCATCAACATTGCGCCCAACATAATTGCGGTAAGCGGCTGAAAAATGTGCCCAACGGGGGTCAGCTAGTAATGGTTTGAACAGATGGCCTGTTGGCAGTAAGCCCGTTGGGAAAAGTACAGATCTTTTTATAGGCGTACTTGTGGGCTTGCTTGGTTCAACAGACATTGAAGCTGAAGAAACAATGGTGGCAGATTGGTTGGTAGCATCCAGCAACTCAACTGCGGTTACGCCAGGTATTTCTGACAACAGTTGTAACACCCCGATTTGATCTTTATTGGTCAGATCGCTTGCCGGCACTATAATAACACCGTTACTTACCTCCAACGAAGGAAGCTCGAGGTTGAAGTTGATTTTGAGTACTCCTGCGGCATAACCTGCTATATAAGAATCATCGGGCATCTCAGCATTTGCAATGGATGATATGCAAAATAAAATGATTACTGAGTAGATTAAGTGTCGCGTAATATACCTTATTTTTCTATGCATTAATTTAATAGCCTAGTTGATATGCAAATTTTATGTTTTGAGTAGTAACACACGTCATATTTTGTGAAATTTAGTAACAACGTAAAAAGTTCTTGTAGTTTAGGAGGATTACACATTACACATTCCATCTTCACTATATAAGACATTTTTGCATAAACGATGCAAAGGTTTTATAGCATTTGTCTGAAGAAATAACCATAGGATAGGAGAGCTTACCATGTAATGTAGGTTAATCAGATGGCTCCACGAGTCCACATCAAAATTCAACGTGGATCTGATTTTATAAATTATTGATATTAGGCCTATAATATTAGTGCTTTGTTCAAACTCCGGTGATCTATTCTATCCAAGACATAATGATCATACCTAACTAATCGACCGTATTTTAATAATCTTATTTTTCATAATGAATAAAAAAATTTCTAAGCAGCGTTCGATTATCGGGTGGAGAGAGTGGCTGGTTTTGCCTGACCTTAATATTTGCAAGATTAAAGCGAAGGTTGATACCGGCGCAAGAACATCGGCGTTACATACTTTTTGGGTTGATGCCTATCAGAAAAATCATCAACAGTGGGTCAGGTTTGCGGTTCATCCTTTTCAATATAATACCGATGTTGTAGTTGAATGTGACGCACCAGTGAAAGACCAGAGAATGGTCACTGACTCTGGTGGGCATAAACAACGTCGCTATGTCATTGAAACTTCTGTGAATTTAGGTGAGCGTGCCTTTGTGGCAGAGTTGACGCTAACTGACCGTGATACAATGAGATTCCGCATGTTGCTTGGGCGTACGGCTATTAATAGCCGCTTTCTGGTCGATTCTAAAGCTTCTTATATGCAAGGGCGACTTTAAAACATTCGATGACCCTTGATTAGCGGTATCTTTAATTATAAGGAGATATTTATGAAAATCGTGATTCTATCCCGCAATCCTAAACTTTATTCTACCAACCGGTTGTTAGAAGCAGCGACCGAGCGAGGACATGAAGTTAAGGTACTTGATGTATTGCGTTGTTATATGAATATTACCTCGCATAACCCTAAAATTCATTATCGAGGAGAAGTAATAGATGGCATCGACGCAGTCATTCCTCGGATAGGTGCCTCGGTCACATTTTATGGCACGGCTGTTTTGCGGCAATTTGAAATGATGAATGTTTTTCCATTAAACGAGTCAGTTGCTATAACGCGTTCGCGTGACAAACTAAGATCAGTGCAACTATTGGCAAGACAAGGTATCGGCCTACCGATCACTGGGTTTGCGCATAATCCGGATGATATCGAGGATTTGATTTCCACAGTGGGTGGCGCGCCACTTGTTATCAAGTTGTTAGAGGGAACACAGGGAATCGGCGTCGTACTTGCCGAAACACATAAAGCGGCGGAAAGTGTAATTCAAGCTTTTATGGGATTAAACGCCAATATTATGGTGCAAGAATTTATTAAAGAGGCGGGGGGTAGTGACATCCGGTGTCTGGTGGTCGATGATAAAGTAGTTGCTGCGATGAAACGTCAGGGGGCGGAAGGTGAATTTCGTTCCAACTTACACCGTGGTGGGCAGGCTTCACTGATTCGATTGACTCCCGAAGAACGCTCAACGGCGGTCAGGGCAGCGAAAATTATGGGACTTAATGTCTGCGGTGTCGATTTGTTGCGCTCTAATCATGGACCGGTGGTTATGGAAGTTAATTCATCACCTGGATTAAAGGGGATAGAAACCGCCACCAACAAAGATATCGCTTCGTTGATTATTCAGTTTATCGAGAAGAAACACAAATTGCTTGAGAGTAAGTCTGATCGATCTAAAACACGCGGTAAAGGCTAACATGTCTGCTGAGCTGATCATCAATGATCAAATCATTGAGCCAGGCAGTAATGTTATGATTGATTTACCTTTGCCTCGGCTTTATACACATGCTTTGATGACGATGCCGATTCATGTCATGCGAGGTAAAAAACCCGGCCCGAGATTATTTGTCAGTGCTGCTATACATGGCGATGAACTTAACGGTGTCGAGGTTATAAGACGACTTTTAAAACAACCCACCTTAAATAAATTGCGTGGTGATCTTATTGCGATACCAATGGTTAATGTTTATGGAGTCATTCATCACTCGAGATATTTGCCTGATCGACGTGACTTGAACCGCTCGTTTCCTGGCTCAAAAAAAGGCTCCTTGGCGGCTAGGTTAGCTGACTTATTTATGACTGAGATTGTGGTGAAATGTACCCATGGCGTCGATTTGCATACGGGAGCGATTCATCGTAGTAATTTGCCGCAAATACGCGCTAATCTGGATGATGCTGAAACTTTATCCTTAGCTAAATCTTTTCAAGTGCCGGTATTGCTCAATTCAAATTTACGTGATGGTTCTTTACGTGAAGCCGCAGATAAGTTTGGTATTCCAATGTTGCTGTATGAAGCGGGTGAAGCTTTAAGGTTTGATGAACATTCTATTCGTGCCGGGCTTAGAGGAATTTTAGGCGTCATGCGGCATTTGGGAATGCTTTCTGCCAGAAAGTCACGTAAATCTGCTGCGATTGAACCGTTTGTTGCACGTTCTAGTCAATGGGTTAGAGCGCCTAGCAGCGGAATTTTTAGAGCGGCAAAATCTCTTGGTGAAAAAATTAAACGCAATGATATATTGGGTGTCATTAACGATCCCGTGGCTACTTTAGAAACAGCCGTTATTTCTCCCTGCAATGGTTTGATCGTAGGTCGCTCTGAATTGCCGTTGGTTCATGAAGGCGAAGCCATCTATCATATTGCGCAATTTGAAGACAATCGAGAAGTGGCCGAACATGTTGAAATGTTTCAGGATGACGTTTCTCCAGAATTGGAATGTGATGGAGAAGTTCCGATTGTTTAATAATATAAATTAAGCTGCTGTAACTTCACGTCAAAACTAAAAAGTGCGGGGATTATTGAAATTGCTCCCGGAGTATCTTCAGACGGGATTCTTGTAATTTATCTGGCCTGTATCAAACACCTCTAGACAACTTTGCTTTTGGCGTTTCCCCTAGACTTTTTACATCGTTATTCCTAGCGTAGATATTCACCCTATATTTAAGCTGTTTTTATCGCTCATTTCTATTCAATTTAAAGGAAAAAAGAAAAAATGAATGAATCGGAAAATACGTTGAACGAGCCTCAAAAATTTACCTTAGATCAGGTTTTTGATCTTCTAGATGAGGAAGATAATAAACAATTGCAGCTTTTATTTAATCAGGCGCATCCCGGACAATTGGCAGACATTCTGGAAGCCATGCCACCTAAGAAACGTAAACAGCTATGGGAGCTGATGCCGGAAGCGCAGGAAGTTGAAATACTGACGCTGCTGAATGATGAAGTCAGAAATAGCCTAATCGTTGAAATGCCGGCAGAAGAGTTGGTTGCTGCCGCCGAACAAATGGATACCAACGATTTGGCGGAGATGATTGAAGAATTACCCGAACATGTCAGGCAATCCATCGAGGAAAGCTTATCTGATGAAATTCGAGAACACCTAGAAACTAATCTATCTTTTGAAGAAGGTACTGCTGGTCGTTTAATGAGCTTGGACGTAATTACTGTCAGAAATGATGTCACACTTGCTGTGGTGTTACGTTATCTGCAACTCCATGAAGACCTGCCAGAATATACCGAAGGTTTGATGGTGATTGATCGAGAGGGCTTTTATCAGGGTAAACTATTGTTAAACAAGGTATTGACACATGATGAGAATACGCTGGTTAAAGATGCCATGAATACCCAGCATGAACCCATTCTGGCGACGACTCATGAACGTGAAATCGCACATTTTTTTGAGCAATATCATTTTGTCTCTGCGCCAGTTGTTGATGAAAATAATTTTTTATTGGGCCGTATAACTATGGATGATGTTATTCATATCCTGCGCGCAGAATCAGATCATGTGCTGATGGGCAGGGATGGTTTGGATGAAGAAGTGGATTTGTTTGCACCCGTCATTAGCAGCACAAAACGTCGCACCGTGTGGTTGGGCATTAACTTGGTTACTGCTTTTTTAGCGGCCTGGGTTATCGGTATCTATGCCGATACATTGGATAAAATCGTTGCCCTAGCAGTGTTGATGCCGGTTGTTGCCAGCATGGGTGGGATTGCCGGTAGTCAGACACTAACATTAACGATAAGAGGGTTGGCGCTGGATCAAATTACCAAAGGAAATAGTGTTTGGCTAGCACGCAAAGAGATATTAATTGGCATCATAAACGGTATCTTGTGGGCATTGGTGGTGGCATTGATTGCCTGGCTATGGTTTCAAGACACAGGCATCAGTTTGGTTATAGGTGCAGCTATTGTTATTAACCTGATTGCAGCGGCAGCCTCAGGTGTTGCGATTCCATTGATTCTACAGCGTTTAAATATAGATCCCGCCTTGTCCGGCGCGGTTATTCTAACGACGGTTACTGATGTGGTTGGTTTTATGAGCTTTTTGGGTTTGGCTACATATTTTCTTTTATAAACTCGTTACTGTGCTAACGTGCAGTTTTCTTCAATCCAGCGACCACTGGTTTCAGCCGTTGCAAAGACAGGCATGCCTTGTACTACACTATCAAATACAGTTTGCCCGGCGAAATGCTCAGGGCTGGCAAAAGAACCCTCAGCAATTCCAGTACCCTGAAATTGCGCGTTTGTACAAACAAGGTTTACTTTGTAGTGGTTTTCTGTTTTGGTGGCATTCTTGACGGTGCAACCAGACTGGCTTTCGTAAAAATGGGTAGGCACTTCCTGGTCGGCCATCTGTTGGGTAATGCACACTTTCGAAATTGCTGCGCCATTCTGGATTTGTGGCATTTGCAGGCCATATTGTGCGGCCAGGTTGGTTATTTGTTGCATCTGCTGCGATGAAATATTTGGCACCATCGCCAGTAAATTCGATGTGGTAGTAATCTCCCATAATCCAGGTCGAATATTATTTGTCGCCCAGCTTGTTGCTGACATAATTAATAAAGAAATGAAAAATAGCGACTTATGCATGGATTCTCCTAGAAAATGGCAGTGTGACTTGGGTCCAATAATCGTATGATTGCAATTTCATTTCAAGACTTAAAGAATAGCACCAGGGTATTTTGGAATTTTTCTCGAAGTGCTTTTAAATGATCTTTTTGTACACTTAACTTGTCTTTATCAAACCAAGGTTCGGCCAAATACAAAGCTCTGCTGAGTTCAATCTGTATCCATGGAGTAGGTTTGTTGCCATAAGTGCGGGTTGTAAATCCACCTGAAAAAGGCTTGTCGATTGTGATTTCAGTTGCATCTAATTCAAAAGTCGTTTGAAAACATTCTGCCAGTTTTTGCGCTATGTCCATCGAGCAACTTTCCCCCCGGTTTGTACCTAAACAGATGGTGGGTCTTTTCTGTCCCCGGTCAGGCGATATTTCTGGACCGATCGCTTCCATGCTGTGACAATCCAGCGCAAGCTGTATGTCGGGATGCGTGTCGAGTAGCTGGTAAATTTTTTGATGATAGGGGTGATAATATCTTTCGATGAGTAGTGCAGAATCCTCTGGAGATAATTCTTTGCCCGGTGTGTAAATAGCTTTACCGTGACAGGTCTTGGTTTTAACAATGCCATCTGGGTTTTTAGGCGGCAAATCATTGGTATCTCGATTCAGGTCGATAAAAGCACGGGCGTAAGGCGTGTCCATGTAAGCGGTGACGGAATCCTTAAGGCCATAAATCTCACGTGTGAAAGCATCTCCATCTGCAAATAGATCTTGCTGTGATAGGCAAAGATGATCTTTGATCTCCATCGGCGTTTCATCGCCGCCATGAGGAACAGAAATCAGAACGGGTAATTTTCTCATTGGGGGCCGGCGGCAGTTCCATCCCGACGTATCTCAGCCACACCTTGGAAATCACCGGAAGTCTGGCACTTTAGAACGGCATGGATAGCGCCTAAATAAAAGGAATACGGTTCCTTACGAGCTATTTTATAGCCGACACTTTCAAGATAGGAAATTACTGCAGGGTCATAACGATCAGCCTCTAGGCTGAGGGTTCCACCGATGGAGCAATGCAGTCTGGGGTGGGTCATGGCTTGATCAATCGGCAGATCGGCATCGATAATATGTGAAAGAAACTGGCTGATAGCGGAAAATATTCTTTCACTTCCAGGGCTCCCGGCAATTAGCCAGGGCTTATTATTATGAAAAACAAGTACGGGTGACACCGAACTCCATGGAATCGCATTGGGTCGGAGATAATACGGATGTGATGGATCTTTTGTTTCCAGCGCACTCATGTAATTATTGTAGAGAAACCCAAGCCCACGGGCTGCAGACCTTGATCCATATACGCGTTCAATCGACTGAGTAATACCCACCGCATTGCCATCTTTGTCCATGACCGAAAGATGCGTGGTATCGCTTTCCGCTGGATAGGGATCTACCATGGGCAGCGTAGGATCAATTTGATCCCGAATGGATGAAGACAGTGCCTTGGCATATTCTCGGCTTAAAATTTTCTTTTCATCTAAGGTTTGGGGATAGGTGTTGGGATCAAAAGGCCGTTCCTTTCGGTTGATTAATGCTTTCCTAAAAGTTTCCGCCATAAAATGAAATGATTCTGGTGAAGCTTTTTTGAGAAACTTTGATGGTAGATTATTCAGCATCAATAACACTAAGAGAAGTGTTCTTCCTGAGGTTGGTGGTGGGCAGGAGAATACCTGTGTATTGCGGTATTTTCTTTTCAACGGTCTGCGTTCCACTGGCCAAGGAATTAATGCAAGATCTTCTGCGCGCAGGAAACCACCATGGTCACGCATATCTTCATCTATTTTTTGTGCAATTTCTCCCAAATAAAATGGGTGAACACCTTCAAACGCAATATTCTCGAGCAAATTTGCTAAATCATCTTGTTGAAACAGGTCGCCTTCATTATAGGGTTGACCATTCTTGAGAAAATAATCAGCACCAGATTTTGAATCGACACTATGAAATGCTTCCATCTCACGTGTCTGAAGCGTATGTTGAAGCTGAGTAATGGCATAACCGGTTCTGGCAATGTGTATGGCCGGTTCAAGAATCGTCTTCCAGCGCAACTTTCCGTAACGAAAGTGCATGTGGCCAAGGACAGCAGGTGTGCTCGGGACCGTTGTCGCTCGATAACCGGTAAATCGCTCTGTTTTTTCGATGCTGTCCATGTGCGTCAAGGAAGGAACCCGACTGGAACCATCAATGGCAATTGTTTTGCCATTGATGTGCATGAGTGCCATGGACTGACCGCCGATGCCGCTGGCTTGTGGTTCACACACGCATAATGCAAAGGCTGCTGCACAGGCTGCATCAACCGCATTGCCACCTTGCTCCAACATTTGCACACCAGCTGCCGTCGCTTCTGGAAAAGCGGTAGAAACCATTCCTTTTGTTGAGATAGCAGATTTTCCGTCTTCGCTAGGACGAAATTTTTTCTCAACGGTACTAATAATCATGATTTAAAGTTATTTTCAGCGCGATGAATAGTGAGTGCCAATAAAACCGCTCGATCAATTAAGCTGTCTCGAACAACATATTCATCTTTTCTTCCGATATTCCCAGTGACAGGACCAAATCCATCAAGAGATGGAATCTCATCAGGTACATGGCTTAATGAAGTGCCAATATCACCGTGCGATTTCTTGGTGCGAACTTCGACGATTTTTGCCAATTGTTCGATTTTTTTGTAAAAAGACAAATCATCTTCAGATTCCAATAACGGTCTACGTTGGTGCCCACGAGTAATATGCACATGAATAGGCCATTTGGGATCAGATTTAAATAGCTGGTACACTTCTTTTTCGAGATTATCTTTCTGCTGAGGCTGTGGATAATGAATGCGGAATGAAAGTGACACGTGATCAGGTGCCGTGTCTTCTCCACCTTGGGTTTTTATGTTGGTGATAATGACCGAAATACCCGTTTCTTTGATGCCAATCTTCTGAAGCTTTGAGATTTTATCGCTGACATAGAGTAACGGATCAGTTTGTTTGTCTGTTAGTTTAGCGTTAATTTTATCCGAGGAACGGTTAATTTCAATGCTGTAACGCAAGATTCCTGAACAGGAAGTAATGATTTCTCCGGCTAGACCAGCGCCTCCCAGACCAATCACATAAGAGGATTTTCGGGAAAGTTCTTCAATCAACGGCTTGGAAGAGCGCCCACTGAGTGATTCGTCAGAGATAAGAAGAATTCCACATTTTACTTTTTTTAAGTTTCGCGTGTAATGCAGTGCTCGCAAAGCACTAAGTAAAGTGGCCAGCCCCCCTTTTCCTCTAGATACACCAGAACCATAAATTCTTCCCCGCTCTTCCCGAAATGGCACAAAATCAGAAAAGGGAATGGCATTGTCCAGATTGCCCAATATCAATATATCGTTATGATCACTGGCGTGATTGCTAAAATATAAATTATTAGCAAATTCCGCACGCGGAAAAACTTGACGCTGAAACTTGAGATTCTGAATTTGATTAGCAATCCAACGACCAAATGAATTAATGCCTTCAATATTATGCACGTAAGAATTAATGCTAACCATTTTGGCGAGGTCTTCTTCCATGGTGCCCAAATTGCCGCGCAGGTAGCTTCGAAGTCGTACATTGATAGGCAGTTTATTGTTTTTTGCTGAACTTTGAGAGAGCAGCTTCTCGTCAGTCGATATTTGATCAATTTGTTGGCTTCCAAAATACCGTTCGACAGCAACATCCAGCATTCGGTTAACCAAAGAATCATAGGTGTACCCAGCTGCTTTGGCAGCTGTTACGTAAGATCCTGTAAATCCCAGGCTAGCCATAGAATTTAATTCCAGCACATAGAGATTGTTGTTTTCATCCATGCGGAAATCAATTCGGCAAAAATCATAAATCCCTAGAACATGGGCCGTTTCTTTGGCAAGCCGTCTCAATTCTTCGGCTAGGTTGTCTTCAACGAGCGCTGGGCATATTTTCGCTTTGGGGGTTTTTAATTTGTCATCCAGGCTTTGAATTGCATTGGGGTCTCCTTCCAAGTCAATCTCAACAATTGGCAAAGTTTCAGGGTCTTGGTTACCTAAAACGCCAACAGCAAATTCACGTCCCGGAATGAATTTTTCTACCAAAACGGGTTGATTAAATTCCTTGACTAAATTGCTGATGGCTACTTGCAGTGCTTTTTTATTATCAAGCACTTCAATACCCATGGATACCGCTTCCATTTTGGGTTTTATAATGACTGGATAGGGAAGGTCATCGGGAACCAGGTCAGGTGACATAAGAACCCAGAAAGGTGCCGTTGGGAGTCCACTTGATTCGAGCATCATTTTGGTCGTTACTTTATCTAGTGCAACGCCATGTCCGGCAGGGCTTGATCCGACATAAGGGATGCCGCTCATTTCCAGTAGGGAGGGAATGTGAGTATAGCGGCTGACACCCTGTAAGCCATAAGCCATATTAAATACCATTCCAGGCTTTTCACCTTGTACAACGCGTGGCATAAAATTGGTCAGTTTTTCAATGACATTGATGTTGCCCTCAATGATGCGAACATTGTGGCCGCCTTTTTCCAATGCGGATGCAACCCGTTCAACGGTTTGCGGATTATAGACTTCCCGATTCTGCATGCCGAAAACATTGATGACACCATCCACATCCTGGCTTTTATTGTAAATAACTGCGACTCTCATGGGTGAATCCTTGGAGATTAAGAATTAAGAGGAATTTGTCCTCAAAATATAGTAGCAAAATTAAATAGCTGTTAACTTCGTTAGTGCTTTCGGTAGGTTTGTTCCAAAACGCCGAAAGTTATTTGTTGTTCTAACTCGGTTGCTTTTTCAGTAGGGCAAAAAACAATAATTGTGATTATATGCTTAGCATATTCATTAGTGCTAATAATTATTCGCGGTTCAGCCCCTGGAAAATCCACGCCGGTATGTTTTTCTATATAAGTGTTATATCGTTTAGCGACTTCAATGAATTCAATGGAAAAACTATCGATCTCTGCAGCAATCCAGTCACATAGTTTGGATACATTAACACTTGGTTCAATAACAATATCAAAACTGTGAAACACGTAGCGTTTGGAGAAATTCAGGTTTTTTTACAGGCTCGGATAAAAACAGACTATTAGGAACTGTAATTGTCTTGCCTGTATAGGTGTAATTATTAGGGATTTTATCAAGTTCCTGCAAAGTTGTGGAGAAAATATTGTAGTCAATGACTTCGCCTCTATGTGGACCCACTTCTATCCAGTCATTAATAGAAAATGTACCAGAACCTGCGCGCATTAATGCGCCACTAAAACACAAAATCAGTTCTTTTGTTGCGATCACCAATGCCAATGCCACGGCGGCAATTGAAAAAGCAAAATTACTGAATTCTGACCACCAAATACTAAATAAACCAATAAAAATGATTGACCAAGTAAGATTCTTAACTCGGGTTGTCCACTGTCTTTGTCTTTCAGATAGAATGGAACTATTACGTTTGATGAAATGAATGAAGATGATTCGAACTAACAACAACAACACAATTAATAGGCAACTTTGTAATGATTTGTTGTTTAGTAGAATAATGGGTAGTTCATGAAGCGTCATAATCTTGGCTTATAGTTAGGCATAAAGGATAGATATTTGATGTAATGAAGTTTATATCATGCCCTAAATGTGAGGCTTCTTGTAAGTTAAGTACTCAAGCTTCGGAGTTCATTTTTAGCGATAATATTATTTCAAATCATCGATTAATAACAAATATAATCCTTTGGAGTGGTGAAATTCGGTTTATTGTCCCTTTTTTGGTCCAAAGCCCCCGACTTCTGGCGGAAAAAGGCTATACAACTGGTTGTTACCAATTGTTTGGACACCTAAATATCGACACAAGGTTCTGCGAGGAGAAATACGAGAAAGGGTTTGCACAATTGTTCGCCAAGTTTGTAAGGAGATGGGCGTGACGATTGTGCATGGTATATTGTCGGCAAATCATGTGCATATGTTCGTAGAGATACCGCCGCACATTGCTGTTAGTCGTTTTGTGCAACTAGTGAAGGGACGATCTTCACGAGAAGTTCAGCAGGAGTTTCCAGCATTGCACAAACGATATTGGGGGCAGCGTTTCTGGGCCAGCGGCTATTTTGTACGACAAGTGGTAACATCACTGACGAGATCATATTGCAGTACTTGGAAGAGCATTCAGAAAGTGCTAAAGGCTTCCAGCCCAAACTCGATCCTACCGGCGCCAGCCGATAGTGGTTCAGTGTTTTGACTCATTTGGTTTATAGTAAAATAAATGAGGTGTGCTGTTATACTGGTTTCTCAATAAAGGCCATTACTTTCGATAAGAACTTTATCAACAGGTTAACTGCTCTTTTTTACTGTCAAGTACCAGAATGATCATGTCTCTTAGTTAGACACTAATTCCCTTAATACATAAGGTAATATGCCGCCATGCTGATAATATTCCACCTCAATATTGGTATCAATACGGCATAGTAATGATGTTTCTTGCTGTGTGCCGTCTTGCTTATGGATGACTAGTTTAACTTCCTGCTGAGGTTGTACATTTTCTAAGCCAAGTATGTCAAAAGTGTCATTCGGTTCAATACCTAATGATTGCACGCTTTCGTTGTTAGTGAATTGCAGTGGAAGAACGCCCATGCCGATCAGGTTGCTTCGGTGAATACGCTCGAAACTGGCAACGATGACGGCTTTTACACCAAGCAATTGAGTGCCTTTGGCTGCCCAGTCTCGGCTTGATCCGGTACCGTATTCTTTGCCACCAAATACAACCGTTGGAATACCTTGCGACTGGTATTTCATCGCAGCATCATAAATACTCATTGGTGTGGCTTCATGACCTTCATCACCTTGATAGAGGGTGATGCCACCTTCGCTACCGGGAATCATGAGGTTTTTAATACGGACATTGGCGAAGGTGCCACGCATCATGATTTCATGATTGCCTCGACGTGAACCATAGCTATTAAAATCTTTTTTTGCGACATGATTGCTCACTAAGTATTCTCCGGCTGGTGATGCTTCTTTAATCGCACCGGCAGGGCTGATATGGTCAGTGGTTACAGAGTCGCCGAAAATTCCCAGCGCATAGGCATTGCGAATGCTGTCGGCTTTGTTTGCGTCGCCTGATTGCATGGAGAAATCCTGGAAGAAGGGTGGTTCCGCAATATAGGTTGAGGTTGGCCAATTGTAGGTTTGACCGGTGACAGCAGTTACTTCATTCCAGAGGGGGTGGTCTTTGGTTAAATTACCATATAGTCGGCGGAATGTATCTGCGTTGGTGGCGAATTTTAACAGTGCATGGATTTCTTCACTACTTGGCCAAACATCTTTGAGCCAGACCGGGTTGCCATCCTTGTCAGTGCCCAAAGGCTCAGCAGTTAAGTCTTTCAGAATGGTGCCGACAATCGCATAGGCGACCACTAGAGGCGGTGAGGAAAGGAAATTAGCGCGGATGTTCGCGTGAATGCGGGCCTCAAAATTTCGATTGCCTGATAATACGGCCGCACAAATCAAATCGTTCTCAACAATTGCTTTCTCTATCGGTTCCGCTAATGGGCCGGTATTTCCGATACAGGTGGTGCATCCATAACCCGCCAGGTTAAAGCCCAGTTGTTCGAGATAAGGGAGTAAACCTGTTGCGGTCAGATAGTCGGTAACTACCCTTGAGCCGGGTGCCAATGAGGTTTTGATATGGGGCTTTACAGATAGGCCTTTTTCGACCGCTTTTTTCGCTAACAATCCGGCAGCGATTAACACACTCGGGTTGGATGTATTTGTGCATGATGTAATCGCCGCAATTAACACATCACCGTGTCCGATTTCATTCGCCTCGCTTGGGAAGCGTTGGCCGATATCAGCGTCTTGTTTACCAAATCCGCCTTCAGAAACCGGTTGGTTGAAAAGCGTATTAAATTGCGTTTTGACATTGGCCAGATCAATACGGTCTTGTGGTCGTCTTGGGCCCGCTAGTGATGGTGATACCGTGCCCAAATCAAGTGCCAACTCTTGCGTGTAGTCAATGTCACCTTTGCGTGGAATGCCATACATTTGCTGCGCTTTGAAATATGCTTGGAATGCGGTGATTTCTTCATCACTGCGTCCAGTACCTTGGAAATATTCTATGGTGGCGTCATCAACTGGGAAGAAACCCATTGTTGCGCCATATTCAGGCGCCATATTAGCAATGGTGGCACGGTCAGGTAGCGTCAGTGATGCCGTGCCTTCTCCAAAGAACTCGACAAATTTACCGACCACATTCGCTGATCGAAGCATCTCGGTAATGGTCAGTACCAAATCGGTTGCAGTAACGCCTTCACGTAATTGCCCGGTTAAATTTACGCCGATGACATCGGGCGTCAAGAAATAAACCGGTTGCCCTAGCATGCCTGCTTCCGCTTCAATGCCGCCCACGCCCCACCCAACGACGCCGATGCCGTTAATCATCGTGGTGTGTGAATCAGTACCGACCAAAGTGTCGGGGAAGATTACACCGTCTTTTTGGTGCACACCGCGGGCGAGATACTCCAAATTGACTTGGTGCACAATGCCAATACCCGGCGGAACAACTTTGAAGGTATCAAAAGCTTGCATGCCCCATTTGATAAATTGATAGCGCTCATTATTGCGTGCAAATTCGATTTCCATGTTTTTCTTGAGCGCATCTTTATTGCCGTAGTGATCCACTTGAATAGAATGATCAACCACTAAGTCAACTGGAACCAATGGCTCAATCAGTTTAGGGTCTTTGCCCAACTTAGCGGTGGCGCTGCGCATGGCAGCCAGATCGACCAATAATGGTACACCGGTGAAATCTTGTAAGACAATACGTGAAACAACAAAAGGAATTTCGTTAGTTCTAGCGGCGTTTGGTTGCCAGCCAGCCAATTGTTTGACATGTTCCTGCGTTATTTTTTTGTCATCGTAATTTCGTAGTACAGACTCTAAAACAATTCGAATAGATACCGGAAGCCGGGAAATATTGCCAAGACCACTTTCTTCAAGTGCTGGTAGTGAATAAAATTTTGCAGTACTGCCAGGAATTGTAGGGAGTTCTTGTAAGCTATTGAATAGATTGTGCGTCATTTGGAATTCCTAGAAAGAATTGTATATAGCTATTGATTTCAGCGTAATAAAATTCATTTATGCTGAAACTTATGGCGTTTCAATGCGCGTATTTTATCATAGCAAGGATGGCTGTAATACAGCCAGGCATCATGCTCAAGATTGTTTTAGTGGACCAATTAATCCAGTCGAAAACCGATTTTTAGCTTAACTTGATAGTGGCCAATCTTGCCGTTCACAATATGCCCACGAGTTTCAACGACTTCGAACCAATCCAAGTTATGTAGGGATTGACTTGCTTTTGCAACAGCTTGCTCAATCGCATGATCACTACTTTGGCTTGAAGAGCCGACTATTTCGACTACTTTGTAGACATGATCACCCATAATTTCGTCCTTTAGATAGTTAGTGGAAGTTTGTTTTGTTGATTAGTATTTACAAATGGTGTTCTTTCTGTCATTCAATTACGGTATAGAATACACTAAAAACATTAAGCGTTTATGCGATGGTATTTTGGATCACACCCATTTTTCATAAAAACTAAAAAGGAAAGCGATTATGAAGAGCAGATTGATATTGGTTTTGTTCCTGTTGGTGTTTCTAGTGGCTTGTGCAACAACACCAACCGGCAGGACTCAATTGGCTTTTATGCCGGATGATGAAGTGGATGCAATGGGGCTGCAGGCTTTTAATAACCTGAAACAAGAAAAAGAAATTAGTAGTAATAGTCGGGAGATTCAGTTTGTCCAGTGTATTACTGACGCGATCACAAATGAGGTTGATGGGTCTTGGGAAGTGGTGGTTTTTAATGATAATACCCTCAATGCTTTTGCGCTGCCGGGACGAAAAATTGGTGTTCATACCGGATTAATTGATCTGGTGGATAATCAAGATCAATTGGCGTCAGTGATTGGTCATGAGGTGGGCCATGTGTTAGCCAAACATAGCAATGAGCGCATGTCCCAACAATTGGGTGCGCAAGTCGGGGTGTCATTGGTGGCTGCAATTGCCGCACCACAAACTGCAATGGGGCAGACGGCAATCAGCTTGCTAGGGGTTGGTGCGCAGTACGGAATAATCATGCCATTTAGCCGTTTGCATGAAAGTGAGGCAGATACGATTGGCCTTGAGTTGATGGCTAAGGCAGGGTTTAATCCAAGAGAAAGCATAACCTTATGGCAAAAAATGGCGCAGGCCAGCCAAGGGGCGCAACCGGCTGAGTTTTTGTCAACTCACCCATCGCATGCAACGCGTATAGACGATTTGCAGGCGGAGATGTCCGAAACTATAAAATTACAGCAGCAAGCTAATGCGGCTGGTAAGAACCCGAATTGTCAAAAGTAATTAGTGCTCCGTCAATATCAAGTAGACGGAGCATTAAGTTGTTTTTAATTGCTTATTGGGTTGGTTCAGGCTCGTGTGCTGCAAAATCAAGTTCCACCTTCGCGCCATCAGGATCATGACAGAATAGTTGCCAAATTTCTAAGCCTGGCAGGCGCTGTAATTTGTACTGGATATCATGCCGTTTTAATTGATTTATAACCAATTGCAAATTGGATGCAGTGAATGCCATATGGTCAATGACGCCCGCTGCGTTTGACGGCATGGGCCTACCGGCCATAATATGTAAAAGGGCTTGGTCTCCAGAATAAAGCCATGCGCCTGGAAATTCAAATGGAGGACGATAACCTTCGGTGAGTCCAAGAATGTTAATGTAAAACGCTTTGCTTTTTTCTAAATCACTGCTCATTACAGTGAAGTGATTCATGCCGTCAATGGTCATTTCGATTACCTTGTAGGAGAAGTTAAATCCGATTATCAGCTTAAGTATCTCATCAATGAGAGGTGTTCTATAAACTTTTACTTCAATCCAATGGAGGAAATAACATGTCTAATCAGTCTTCAGTTGTTCCTGTAAAAAATAATGTGGCACCAGAGTCAAGTAAAGACCCGATAAAAATTATGGTAGAGATTGCTGAAAATGAGAAATTATCTGATACAGATAAGCGTGCGCTTATTCAGTATGCGCAATCTCGTTTTACCAATAGAAGGCGCATGGCCTATATCGCGCTTTACGCATTGGTATTTTCGTTGCTTATGGTGTTTGCCGCTATATTTATTGATGGATTTAGGACCTGTCCGGTGGGGCAAACATGTGCAGGGCTTTTAAAGTCACTAGAAGATAGTAAGACGCTGATTATTTGGATTGAAGGTTTTTTGGCATCGATTGTGGCAGCATATTATGGCGTGTCAGCCTGGCGGCCATCAAGTTAATTGTTATGGAATCTTTTGCTCTGTTAATTAGTAGCTTGCATTAATTGTTTTCGCAGTATAGGCGCCCTTTAGATTTTCATTTTTTGTCGAACTGCCCAGTCAAAAATGCGACTGCCCAGAAACCACTTGGCGATAACCGCTGTTTTAGCGTCCAAAGGTAATGCATGTCGCGTTGGTGGAGAAGAAGCAGTTGCGGCTTTAAGGACGGCCTGTGCGATAATTTCCGGTCCGGGGGCCTGGGGTTCTCCGGCCAAAAGACGGGGGAGGGCGTTAAGTAATTTTTGGTAAGCGGGCGGATGCTTGACTGTTTTAAGCAATTCAAATTCTTTTGCCGCGAATTCGGTTTTTATTAAGCCAGGGGCGATGACAATCACATTAATGCCAAACTTGATGACTTCTCCTCGTAAAGTTTCTGATAACGCTTCTACAGCGTGTTTAGAGGCGGCATACCAGCCAAAGCCCGGAATCGAAGTTTTTCCCAGAATTGAAGCAATGTTGATGATGCAGCCGGAATTTTGAGTGCGCATTTGTGGTAAGACTGCTTGCATGAAACGTGCATAACCAAAGACATTAACCTCAAACTGTTGATGAGCAGCTTCCATTGATACGCATTCAACGGCACCCAATTGACCGTAACCTGCATTGTTGACCAGCACGTCAATACGTCCTTTTGTTGTGATAGCATGATCTACTGTTTTTTGTATGGCCACTGTATCAGTGACATCCAAACAAATGGGTTCAATATTTTCAGAACGTATTTGTTCTAATCGGTCCATGCGCCGAGCCATGGCAAAGACATAAAAGCCATTCTTGGCGAGAAGTTGGGCTGTTGCTTTCCCAATGCCACTGGATGCACCGGTCACTAAAGCGATATGTTGTGTCATAAATTTCGATATAAGAGGTGATGAGTAGCTAATGATAGCAGGAGATAATTAAAAAAATGCGCTCAGTAGTGACAGACTTTGTTGGTTGGATTCGGAATTCATTTGTTCCTGGTTACAGTACGGTATGAAACTTGCTACTGATTTGACGCAACTGATGCGTGAATGGCGTGAAGGAATTTTGCCGCCGGTTTTTTTTATCGCTGCAGCCATTAATATCGTATTAATTGCTTTTGCAGGGATTTGGAGTGAAACGGCAGGTCGTTTATTTAGCGCTGTATTACATTACATTACCGATACCCTGGGTTGGTATTATATTTTCGCAATAGGTGTGATGGTTATCAGTGTTTTCTGGTTGTTATTTAGTCGGCATGGGAAGTTGCGCTTGGGTAAACCAGATGAGCAGGCTGAATTTAGTTATTTAGCTTGGTTGTCAATGCTGTTTGCCGCCGGGATGGGGATGGGGTTGGTTTTTTGGGGTGTTGCCGAGCCACTGTATCATTATCAAATGCCCCCTACAGCAGAACCAAGGAGTGCAGCCGCTGTGAATGAAGACATGCGGTTTAGTTTCTTCCATTGGGGGTTGCATCCATGGGCGATTTATGTGGCTTTTGGATTGTCAATTGGTTTGCTGCATTACCGTCAGGATTTGCCGTTAGCACCACACACTTTGCTCTACCCATTATTTGAGGCGCGTATTCACGGCTGGCTATGATTTAAAGCGATTAACTGCGGTTTTTAAGTTGAACCTAGAAAAATCAGTTGACCGCTAAAACCGCATATAAGTGACTGAATTACGAATATGAAAACTAAGCGTTTTGCACACCTTGAAGGTGATTGTAATAACGCTACACAGTTTTGCATTGAATCTAAGGCCACAATACTGTGTTGCCGCTCTTGCCAAGGACTACGGCCATTGGCTGCGAACGGCGCCTTGTCT
>JAJFJJ010000062.1 GCA_021774195.1 Nitrosomonas sp.
GTCCAAATCTAGATTGACTTATTAGCGCAATGTATTCATAATCGGCCGTTTCGTTTGGAGGGGTTCCCGAGCGGTCAAAGGGATCAGACTGTAAATCTGACGGCTCAGCCTTCGAAGGTTCGAATCCTTCCCCCTCCACCAAGCTTCACGAATCAAAATTGAGTATAGAGTTAAAACTGGGGTGGCCAGTCTATATTGACTGGTTATATCGTTGCGCCCCCTATTAAAGCATGCGGGTGTAGCTCAATGGTAGAGCAGAAGCCTTCCAAGCTTACGATGAGGGTTCGATTCCCTTCACCCGCTCCAGTGTTGGGAGTTATGGGTATTTGATGGTTTAAGCAGTGTTATGCTTGCCCATGTAGCTCAGTGGTAGAGCACTCCCTTGGTAAGGGAGAGGTCGCCAGTTCAATTCTGGCCATGGGCTCCATAGGTTTGTTTTATAGTTAAAGTACGCTAAGAGGGAACAGGTCATGGCAAAAAGTAAATTTGAGCGGTCGAAGCCACACGTGAATGTAGGAACGATTGGGCATGTGGATCATGGAAAGACGACGTTAACAGCGGCGGTCACTACGATATTGACGAAGAGTTTTGGTGGTGAAGCGAAGAGTTATGCGCAAATTGATTCAGCGCCGGAAGAACGTACTCGAGGTATTACCATTAATACAGCGCACGTAGAATATGAAACGGTGAATCGCCATTATGCGCATGTGGATTGCCCGGGCCATGCTGATTATGTTAAGAACATGATTACAGGCGCTGCGCAAATGGATGGCGCTATTCTGGTTGTATCAGCCGCAGATGGCCCAATGCCTCAAACACGTGAGCATATCTTGCTGGCCCGTCAAGTTGGCGTGCCCTATATCATTGTGTACATGAACAAAGCGGACATGGTTGATGATGCAGAGCTGTTGGAACTGGTGGAAATGGAAATACGTGAGCTGTTATCCAAATATAATTTTCCTGGTGATGACACGCCGATTATTGTGGGATCGGCATTGAAAGCGCTGGAAGGCGACCAAAGCGATATCGGTGAGCCATCTATCATGAAGCTGGCAGAAGCATTGGACACCTACATTCCAGAGCCACAGCGTGCAATTGATGGTGCGTTCAGCATGCCCGTGGAAGACGTGTTCTCGATTTCCGGACGTGGTACTGTTGTAACCGGTCGTATTGAACGCGGCATTGTTAAAGTCGGAGAAGAAATTGAAATTGTTGGCCTTAAGCCAACATTAAAGACTGTTTGTACTGGCGTTGAGATGTTTAGAAAACTGCTAGACCAAGGTCAGGCAGGTGATAATGTCGGTGTTTTATTGCGTGGCACAAAACGTGAAGAAGTAGAGCGTGGTCAGGTGTTGGCGAAACCGGGCAGTATTTCACCGCACACAAAATTCACTGCTGAGATTTATGTATTGAGTAAAGAAGAAGGCGGTCGTCACACACCGTTCTTTCCGGGCTATCGCCCACAGTTTTATTTTAGAACAACAGATGTTACAGGCGCAATTGAGTTGCCGGCAGGTACAGAAATGGTCATGCCTGGTGACAATGTGTCAGTGACAGTGAATTTGATAGCACCGATTGCAATGGAAGAAGGTTTGCGTTTTGCTATTCGTGAGGGTGGCAGAACTGTTGGAGCGGGCGGTGTTGCAACGGTTATTGAATAAAGTAAGTAATTTATGAAAAATAGTGTCTAAGAACTATGAGACGTTGTTCAGGACTTTTTTGAATTATTGTAAAGAGTTTAGTGTTAGGCCAGTAGCTCAATTGGCAGAGCGTCGGTCTCCAAAACCGAAGGTTGGGGGTTCGATGCCCTCCTGGCCTGCCAAATATAAACTTGGGTAATATCTCTCCAAGAGTGATCATTTGTAGTAGTAATGTTTTGCTTGTAATGCAGTATTTATAGAGCATAAAGGATTCGTTAGACGTGAACAAAATAAAGCTAGGGCTTGTATTTGTATTGATTGTGTCAGGTGTCGTTGGTTTTACTTATTTTAGTGAAAGCGCGATGGTTGTCCGTGTATTATCTGTTTTAGTGGGTCTTCTTTCAGCGGCGTTTGTGGCTAGGTATACAACGCAAGGTCAAGACTTTTATGTTTTTTGCAAAGAATCCTCTGTAGAGACAAAAAAAGTAGTATGGCCTACTCGAAAAGAAACATTGCAGACTTCAGCAATAGTTTTTGCCTTCGTTTTAACCATGGCCTTATTTTTATGGCTGGTAGATGCCGGGTTAATGGGAATTGTTAGGATGCTGGTAAGTCAGGATGTTTGATCTTTACTCTAGAGGAAAGAATGAGTAAAAAATGGTATGTGGTTCACGCTTACTCAGGGTTTGAAAAAAGTGTACAACGTGCATTAATAGATCGTATAGATCGAGCAGGTATGCAGGATAAGTTTGGCCAAATTCTTGTACCTGTAGAAGAGGTCGTAGAAATGAAGAGCGGCCAAAGAAATATCAGCGAACGTAAATTTTTTCCTGGTTATGTGCTAGTAGAAATGGAAATGTCAGATGATACCTGGCATCTTGTAAAAAGTACCAACAAAGTTACTGGCTTTGTTGGCGGTACCATGACAAGACCAACACCAATAACACAGAAAGAAGTTGACAATATTCTGCATCAAATTCAAGAAGGTGTCGAGAAACCAAAACCTAAAATACTGTTTGAAATGGGAGAAGCTGTCCGTGTCAAAGATGGCCCATTTACAGATTTTCATGGAAATGTTGAAGATGTAAACTATGACAAAAGTAAATTAAGGGTTTCTGTATCAATCTTTGGACGTCCCACACCAGTAGAGTTAGATTTTAATCAAGTAGAAAAATCTTAAATTGTCTTTGTAATTAGTCCAATTAGTGGCAAATATACTATAACGCAATACATAAAATAATCGGGGAGAATTTAATTAATTCGTTGGCACCCAAAAGGAGATTGAAGTGGCAAAAAAGATAGTAGGTTACATTAAATTACAGGTGCCAGCGGGAAAAGCAAATCCTAGCCCTCCGATTGGCCCGGCGCTTGGTCAGCGTCAATTAAATATTATGGAATTCTGTAAAGCATTTAATGCGGCTACACAGAAGATAGAAGCTGGATTGCCAGTACCGGTGGTAATCACTGCATACGCGGATAAAAGTTTTACTTTTGTCATGAAGACTACGCCAGCAGCTGTGTTAATTAAAAAAGCAGCGGGCGTTAGCAAAGGAAGTCCTAGACCGCATGTGGATAAAGTTGGCAAGCTAACACGAAGCCAGGCTGAAGAAATAGCAAAAACAAAAATGCCTGATTTGACCGCAGCAGATATGGATGCAGCAGTTCGAACAATTGCGGGTAGTGCTAGAAGTATGGGCATTGAGGTTGAAGGAGCATAACATGGCGCGTATATCAAATCGTTTTAAAGCAATCGCAGAAAAAAGTGACAAAAATAAAGTTTATTCACTAGAGGATGCGCTAGGACTCGTGAAAGAAACAGCAACAGCAAAATTTGATGAATCCATTGATGTGGCAGTTAATCTAGGAATTGATGCCAAGAAATCTGACCAATCAGTACGCGGGTCAGTCGTATTGCCTGAAGGAACAGGGAAAACTGTACGTGTCGCTGTTTTCGCTCAAGGCGATAAAGCCAAAGAAGCAGAAGAAGCTGGTGCAGATATTGTTGGTTTTGATGATCTTGCTGCAGAAGTTAAAGCAGGAAATATCAATTTCGATATAACCATCGCTAGTCCAGATGCAATGCGGGTTGTTGGTCAATTGGGTCAAATTCTTGGTCCACGTAGTCTTATGCCAAATCCAAAAGTAGGTACGGTTACGACTGATATCGCTGGTGCGGTTAAAAATGCTAAAGCTGGGCAGGTTCAATTCCGTGCCGATAAGACCGGTATTATACATTGCACAATAGGGCGAGCATCATTTAGTGTTGACGCATTAAAACAAAACCTTACAGCCTTAATTGATGCGCTAAATAAAGCCAAACCTGCCGCATCTAAAGGGGTCTACCTTAAGCGAGTTTCTGTATCAAGCACAATGGGTATTGGTGTTCGTGTCGATCAGACGAACATAACATAATTTTTTTAAATGACTTTGGGCTGTTGACACGAAATAAAGTGTTTAGCAGATAATCAAAGACCGCTGGGGCGATACAGACAGTACGTATACACTGTATTGCTTAAATATATCAATTGATACGATTTGTGCCCAGCGTAGATGGTGTGCCCAAAACAGGAGTTTTTCCTGGTTAAAGGCCGCCAGTTATAGGTATCTAACAACAAATGGTTTGTTGTTAGATACACTTTTACTGATGGAGAATGAACCTTGAGTCTTAATCTTGATGAAAAGAAAGCGATTGTAGCTGAAGTGAGTGCTCAAGTAGCCGATGCTCAAGCTATCATAATCGCAGAATATCGAGGGATGGAAGTTGGTCAAATGACGCAACTCAGATCTAAAACTCGCGAATCAGGAATATATTTTCGTGTAATTAAAAATTCCTTAGTTCGTAGAGCTGTTGCAGACACACCATATGAAGGTTTAGCGAAGCATATGGTTGGTCCGTTAGCTTATGGTATTAGTTCTGATCCGGTTGCAACGGCTAAAGTGATGCATGAGTTTTCAAAAGATAATGAAAAATTTGTGATCAAAGCAGGCGCAATGGGTGAAAATATTATGTCACTAGATGATGTAAAAGCCCTTGCTTCATTGCCGAGCAGAGAAGAATTGTTATCAAAATTATTGGGTACTATGCAAGCCCCGGTTGCGAAATTTGTTAGGACACTTAATGAAGTTCCTACAAAATTTGTTCGTGGTTTGGCTGCAGTACGTGATAGTAAATCATCTTAAGCTTCATCCTAATACTCACAATTAAATTAATAGAAATAACCAGGAGAAAATAATGGCTGTATCCAAAGATGAAATATTAGACGCAGTTGCAAATATGACCGTTCTTGAACTTTCTCAGTTGATTACTGATATGGAAGAAAAGTTCGGTGTTTCGGCTGCAGCTGCAGCTGTTGCAGTTGCTGCGCCAGGTGCCGGCGGTGGTGATGCCGCTGCTGCTGAGAAAACTGAATTTGATGTTGTTTTAACTTCAGCAGGTGAAAGTAAAGTTAACGTAATTAAAGTTGTTAGAGCGATTACAGGATTGGGCTTGAAAGAGGCGAAAGATCTGGTTGATGGTGCGCCTAAGCCTGTTAAAGAAGGCGTTTCAAAAGAAGACGCTGAAGCAATTCAGAAACAAATAACTGAAGCTGGTGCTTCCTGCGAAGTTAAGTAATTTTAAAATTGAAATACTGGGGCTGGTCAGCAAATAAGCTGCCAGCCTTTAGTGTTTAAGATCATCCGATATTGTTTTGTGGGTAACTTCACAATTTGATAATTAATTTGTCACAATACATTAATTTCCCTTCTTCTTCTCCCGGAGAATATTCATGAGCTATTCGTTCACTGAGAAAAAACGTGTCCGTAAAAGTTTTGCCAAACGTGCGAGTGTTTTGCCGATTCCGTTCCTTCTCGCTACTCAGCTCGAATCATATGCATCCTTTTTGCAAAAGGAAGCGGCGCCAAATAAACGTAAAAATCAAGGTTTGCAGGCTGCTTTTAATTCTATTTTTCCGATTGAGAGTCATACCAAGAATGCTCGCCTAGATTTTATCAGTTATCAACTTGGTACTCCAGTTTTTGATGTTAAAGAATGTCAACAACGTGGGTTGACTTATGCCTCGCCATTGCGTGCCAAAGTGCGTTTGACCATTATGGACAGGGAAGTGTCAAAACCTACGGTCAAGGAGGTTAAAGAGCAAGAAGTCTATATGGGTGAAATTCCTTTGATGACGGATACGGGTTCATTTGTCATTAATGGTACTGAGCGTGTCATTGTTTCACAGCTACATCGTTCTCCCGGCGTATTTTTTGAACATGATCGTGGAAAAACGCATTCGTCAGGGAAATTATTATTCTCTGCTCGTATTATCCCTTATCGTGGTTCATGGCTTGATTTTGAGTTTGATCCAAAAGACTGTCTGTTTTTTAGAATCGACCGTCGCCGTAAGATGCCTGTTACCACGTTGTTAAAGGCGATTGGCTGTACGTCCGAACAGATACTGAAAGATTTTTTTATTTTTGATTGTTTCCATTTTACAAGCAAAAGTATCGAATTTGAGCTGGTTCCACAGCGCCTACGTGGTGAGGTGGCAAGTTTCGATATAAAAACAAAGAAAGACGAAATAATTGTACAAAAAGATAAGCGGATTACCGCAAAACATATTCGAGAACTTGAGAAAGAGAGTATTACTAAACTAGATGTTCCTGAAGACTTTCTATATGGCCGCATATTAGCTCATGATGTCATCGATAAAGAAACAGGTGAAGTCATTGGAATGGTTAATGACGAGATTACAGAAGAGTTACTGGTTAAACTACGCGAATCTAATATTAAAAAGATTAATACGCTTTATGTTAATGACCTCAATCATGGCGCTTACATGTCACAAACGCTGCGAATTGATGAAACAACAGATGAAATGACAGCGCAGGTCGCCATTTATCGTATGATGCGGCCAGGTGAGCCGCCAACTGAAGAAGCGGTTAGTGCACTGTTTGGTGGCCTATTTTATTCGCCAGAGCGCTATGACCTGTCAGTTGTTGGACGGATGAAATTTAATCGAAGAGTAGGTCGAGCCGAATTAACGGGTTCTCTCACTTTGTCTAATGAGGACATCATTGATGTCGTCAAAATATTGGTTGAATTACGTAATGGCCGTGGTGAGATAGATGACATTGACCATTTAGGGAATCGTCGTGTTCGTTCTGTAGGTGAACTTGCTGAAAATCAATTCAGATCTGGCCTAGTACGTGTTGAAAGAGCGGTAAAAGAACGCTTAAGCCAAGCAGAATCTGATAATTTAATGCCACATGATTTAATTAATGCCAAACCAGTTTCCGCAGCTGCACGTGAGTTCTTTGGGTCCAGTCAGTTATCACAATTTATGGATCAAACGAACCCATTATCAGAAATCACACACAAACGTCGTATTTCTGCTTTGGGTCCAGGTGGACTGACACGTGAAAGAGCTGGTTTTGAAGTACGTGACGTACATCCAACTCATTATGGCCGCGTGTGTCCGATTGAAACACCTGAAGGTCCGAATATCGGATTAATCAACTCGCTAGCATTATATGCGCAAACCAATGAATATGGGTTTATAGAAACACCTTATAGTAAAGTCAAAGACAGTCATGTTACTGATGAAATTGATTTCCTGTCTGCAATTGAAGAAGGTAAGTATATGATTGCCCAGGCTAATGCGGAACTGGATGATGATGGCCAATTTGTCAGTGAAATTGTTTCGTGTCGACATAAAAATGAATTCGCACTGTCTTCTCCTGAACGTATTGAATACGTGGACGTAGCACCGGCTCAAATTGTTTCTGTTGCGGCATCTTTGATCCCTTTCTTGGAACATGATGATGCCAATCGTGCATTGATGGGGTCCAATATGCAGCGACAGGCTGTTCCTTGTTTACGCGCTGAGAAGCCACTTGTTGGAACAGGTATTGAACGTGTTGTGGCTGTACATTCCGGTACGACAGTACGTGCTGCACGTGGTGGAATAGTTGATCATGTTGATGCAAGCCGAATTGTTGTAAGAGTTCATGATGCTGAAGCACAGATGGGTGAAGTTGGTGTTGATATTTATAATTTGATCAAGTATACCCGTTCGAATCAGAATACCAATATTAATCAAAGACCTTTGGTTAATATTGGTGATCATATCGAAAAGGATGATGTCATTGCCGATGGCGCATCGACTGATATGGGAGAATTGGCGCTAGGGCAGAATATGCTGGTCGCTTTCATGCCATGGAATGGCTATAACTTTGAGGATTCGATCCTTATATCAGAGCGGATTGTTGCCGAAGACCGTTTTACTTCAATTCATATTGAAGAACTTTCGGTCGTCAGTCGGGATACTAAACTTGGAACTGAAGAGATAACAGCTGATATTCCAAACCTATCGGAACAACAATTGGGCCGATTAGATGAGTCTGGTATTGTTTATATCGGTGCTGAGGTTGAGGCCGGAGACGTATTGGTTGGTAAAGTAACGCCGAAAGGTGAGACGCAACTGACACCAGAAGAAAAGTTATTACGTGCTATTTTTGGTGAAAAAGCTTCTGATGTAAAAGATACTTCTTTACGCGTTCCTTCAGGTATTTCTGGCACTGTTATTGATGTGCAAGTGTTTACTCGAGAAGGAATTGAACGTGATAAGCGTGCGCAGCAAATTACCGATGATGAGCTAGATCGCTATAAAAAGGATCTGGCCGATCAAATGCGAATTGTTGAAGAAGATGCTTTTGAGCGGATTGAGCGCCTGTTAATAGGAAAAACGGCTACAGGTGGCCCAAATAAGCTAGCAAAAGGCACACTGATTTCAGAAGAGTACCTTAAAAGTGTCGATCCGCATTATTGGTACGACATTCGACTATCTGATGATGAGACTAGTGTTCAACTTGAACAAGTTCGTGAAAGCATGGCATTAAAAAGGAAAGAATTTGATGCGGCTTTTGATGAGAAAAAGAAAAAACTGACGCAGGGTGATGAGTTAGCACCTGGTGTGCAAAAAATGGTTAAGATTTATATCGCCGTCAAACGTCGTTTGCAACCAGGCGATAAAATGGCTGGTAGGCACGGAAATAAAGGTGTGATTTCAAAAATTGTTCCTTTGGAAGATATGCCTTACATGGCTGACGGCACCCCGGTTGATGTGGTTCTAAATCCGTTGGGTGTGCCTTCTCGTATGAATGTTGGACAGATTCTAGAAGTTCACTTAGGGTGGGCAGCCAAAGGACTGGGTCATAAGATTAATAAAATGCTACGAGCACAGGAAAACACATCCGACGTCAGAGCATTTTTAGACAAAATCTATAATGATAGTGGCAAGAAGGAAGACTTTTCTCTGTTCTCTGATGAAGAAATTATATCCTTAGCTAAGAACCTGACTGGTGGCGTACCTTTTGCCACACCTGTTTTTGATGGTGCATCGGAAAAAGAGACGAAAAGAATGTTGGAGTTAGCTGGATTACCAACATCTGGTCAAATTACATTGCATGATGGAAGAACAGGTGAAGCATTTGACCGTCCTGTCACAGTTGGATACATGCATGTATTAAAACTACACCATCTTGTCGATGACAAAATGCATGCACGTTCAACTGGACCATATAGCCTGGTCACACAACAACCACTTGGCGGAAAAGCGCAGTTTGGTGGGCAGCGCTTTGGTGAAATGGAAGTCTGGGCATTGGAAGCTTATGGCGCAGCCTATACACTTCAAGAAATGTTGACTGTCAAATCTGATGATGTGACTGGTCGTACCAAAGTTTACGAAAGTATCGTAAAAGGTGACCATAAAATTGATGCTGGAATGCCAGAGTCGTTTAACGTGCTGGTAAAAGAGATACGATCACTTGGTATGGATATTGATTTAGAACAAAACTAAGTTACGCTTATAGTCCGTGGAGGAACAATAAAGATGTTTATTGTGCCTTCAATCAATTTTGTACCCAAATATTATTGCCCCCTGATTCACAGGAGTGACAAATGAAAGCATTGCTAGATTTATTTAAACAGGTAACTCATAAAGAAGAATTTGATGCCATTAGAATTGGTTTGGCGTCACCAGAGAAGATACGCTCATGGTCTTATGGAGAAGTTAAAAAACCTGAAACGATTAATTATCGTACATTCAAGCCTGAAAGAGACGGTTTATTCTGTGCCAAGATATTTGGTCCAGTCAAAGATTACGAATGCTTATGTGGTAAATACAAACGATTAAAACATCGTGGCGTCATCTGTGAAAAGTGTGGCGTTGAAGTCACCTTATCTAAGGTGCGACGTGAACGCATGGGCCATATCGAATTGGCGTCACCAGTAGCACATATTTGGTTTTTAAAATCACTACCATCACGTCTAGGTATGGTTTTAGATATGACGCTACGCGATATAGAACGAGTACTTTATTTTGAAGCTTATGTGGTGACCGATCCCGGTATGACGCCATTAACCCGGTGTCAACTCTTAACAGAAGATGATTATCTGGCAAAAACTGAAGAATATGGTGATGATTTTAGTGCCAGTATGGGTGCTGAGGGCGTGCGAGATCTACTAAGCAATCTAGATATCACGGTTGAAATCGAAAATCTCAGACGTGAAATGGAAAGTACTGGTTCTGAGACTAAGATTAAAAAAATCTCCAAACGTTTAAAGGTTCTTGAAGCATTTAATAAATCTGGGATTAAGCCACAATGGATGATACTGGCCGTATTACCCGTTTTGCCGCCAGATTTGCGTCCATTAGTACCTTTAGATGGTGGCCGGTTTGCAACTTCTGATTTAAATGATTTATATCGTCGTGTCATTAATCGAAATAATCGTTTGAAACGACTGTTGGAATTAAAAGCACCGGAGATTATCGTTCGCAACGAAAAAAGAATGTTGCAGGAATCGGTTGATTCATTATTGGATAATGGTCGTCGCGGTAAAGCAATGACAGGCGCTAATAAACGCGCCCTGAAATCTTTAGCGGATATGATTAAGGGTAAAGGTGGACGATTCCGTCAAAACCTACTTGGAAAACGTGTTGATTATTCCGGACGATCCGTGATTGTGGTTGGGCCGCAATTAAAGCTTCATCAATGTGGTCTGCCGAAAAAAATGGCGCTTGAATTATTCAAACCTTTTATCTTCAATAAGCTGGAGATTATGGGTATAGCGAGTACGATAAAAGCGGCTAAAAGAGAAGTAGAAAACGAAACACCGGTCGTTTGGGATATTCTTGAAGATGTGATTCGAGAGCATCCCGTCATGTTAAATCGTGCGCCAACGCTACATCGATTGGGCATTCAGGCATTTGAACCCGTATTGATTGAAGGTAAAGCGATACAGCTACATCCACTTGTTTGTGCGGCGTTTAATGCTGACTTTGATGGAGATCAGATGGCGGTTCATGTACCGTTGTCTTTAGAAGCACAGATGGAATGTCGCACGCTAATGATGTCGACCAACAATGTGTTATCTCCGGCCAATGGTGAACCGATTATTGTTCCTTCACAGGATATTGTACTTGGTTTGTATTACACCACACGTGAAAAAGTTGGTGCACGTGGGGAAGGCATGCTATTTACTAATATTAGCGAAGTTTCACGTGCTTATGAAAGCCGTAAAGTTGAGTTAAATGCAAAAATTACTGTTCGAATAAAAGAATATGAGATTTCTGATGAAGGTGAGCGGATTGAAAAAGTAAATCGTTATGAAACCACAGTAGGGCGAACATTATTATTTGAGATATTGCCACCTGGATTACCATTTTCTAATATTAACAAGGCATTAAAGAAGAAAGAGATTTCAAAACTTATTAATACCAGTTTTAGGCGTTCGGGCTTACGTGAGACCGTTATTCTTGCGGATAAGTTAATGTATGCTGGCTTTAGTTTTGCGACTCGAGCTGGTATATCGATTTGTGCGGATGATATGCTGACGCCACCAGAAAAGAGTGACATTATTGAAGCCTCAGAAAAAGAAGTAAAAGAGATTGAATCACAATATACTTCTGGATTGGTTACCCAAGGTGAACGCTATAATAAAGTTGTTGATATTTGGGGACGTGCTGGCGATCAAGTTGCTAAGGCAATGATGGATCAACTGGGCGTTGAAACAGTACACGACCAGGATACTGGTGAGGCCAAAATAGACGAATCAGGAAAGCCTGTTTTACAGGAATCATTTAATTCGATTTATATGATGGCTGATTCTGGGGCGCGTGGTTCAGCGGCTCAAATTCGTCAATTATCAGGAATGAGAGGTTTGATGGCCAAACCAGATGGCTCAATTATTGAAACACCGATTACTGCAAATTTCCGTGAAGGCTTAAATGTCTTGCAATATTTTATTTCGACACATGGTGCACGAAAAGGATTGGCTGATACCGCGTTAAAAACCGCAAATTCTGGCTATTTAACACGTCGTTTAGTTGATGTTACACAAGATCTTGTCGTGACTGAAGATGACTGTGGTACAGGTGATGGTGTTGTAATGAAGGCGTTGGTTGAAGGTGGCGAGATTATTGAAGCACTTTGTGAACGGATATTGGGAAGGGTCGTTGTTAATGATGTCATTAACCCAGAAAGTATGAAGGTGCTTTATTCTGATGGAACTTTGCTGGATGAAGATGCCGTTAATATGATTGAAGCTCTGGGGATTGATGAAGTAAAAGTTCGAACACCGCTAACTTGTGAAACGAGATATGGCTTATGTGTAAAATGCTACGGGCGCGATTTGGGACGTGGAACACCTGTCAATGTCGGTGAAGCGGTTGGTGTAATTGCTGCTCAGTCAATTGGAGAACCTGGTACTCAGTTAACTATGCGGACCTTTCATATTGGTGGCGCAGCTTCTCGTACAGCTGTTGCTAGTCAAGTTGAGAGTAAATCAAGCGGTATTGTGCATTACTCATCAACCATGCGTTATGTGACCAATGCACAAAATGAATTGATCGCTATTTCGCGTAGTGGTGAGGTTATTATACAAGATGAAAATGGCCGGGAACGTGAACGACATAAAGCGCCCTACGGTGCAACGTTATTGGTACGTGATGGTGAAACTGTAAAAGCCGGCCAAATATTAACCACATGGGACCCACATACCCGTCCAATTATTACTGAATATACAGGTAAGGTTCGGTTCGAGAATGTTGAAGAAGGCGTCACTGTCGCTAAGCAGATTGATGAGGTAACTGGATTATCTACCTTGGTTGTTATTGATCCTAAACGTCGTGGTGTTTCTCAATCTAAGGGATTGCGCCCACTTGTTAAGTTTTTAGATGAAGATGAAAAAGAGATAAAAATCGCAGGTGGTAATCAACCGGTGAGCATTACATTCCAGAATGGTTGTATTATTACTGTACGAGATGGGCAACAAGTTGGGGTCGGCGAAGTACTAGCAAGGATTCCACAAGAAACATCTAAAACCCGTGATATTACAGGTGGTCTGCCAAGGGTGGCTGAACTATTTGAAGCGCGTTCACCAAAAGATGCCGGTTTGTTGGCTGAAGTAACGGGCATCGTGTCTTTCGGTAAAGATACCAAAGGTAAACAGCGTTTAGTCATTACTGATATGGAAGGTGTTGCAAATGAATATCTGATACCGAAAGATAAACATGTCATGGCACATGACGGTCAAGTCGTCAATAAGGGTGAGGTGATTGTCGATGGGCCTGCTGATCCTAGAGACATCTTACGGTTGCAAGGCGTAGAAGCGTTAGCTCGTTATATAACAGATGAAGTTCAGGATGTTTACCGCTTGCAAGGTGTTAAGATCAATGACAAACATATTGAAGTGATTGTTCGCCAGATGTTACGTCGTGTTCAAGTAACTAATGCGGGTGATTCGAGTTTTATTCAAGGCGAACAAGTCGAGCGAGCCGACTTATTGATAGAAAATGAGCGTTTGCTCGCGGAAAAGAAACTTCCTGCAACTTATGAATATATGTTGCTTGGTATTACTAAAGCATCGTTATCTACAGATTCATTCATTTCAGCGGCATCATTCCAGGAGACAACACGTGTTCTGACTGAGGCTGCTATTATGGGTAAAAAAGATGATTTACGTGGTTTGAAAGAAAATGTCATTGTTGGCCGCTTGGTACCAGCGGGAACTGGTCTATCTTTTCATACTAACCGTAAAAATCCAGGTATAGAAACTGACTTAGATCATGGAGCAGGAATAACAGATATTATTAGTAGTAATGAACAAGCTATTTAATTTTACTGGGGGGAGATACTACTTGACAGCCACAAACTGACTAAGTAGTCTGACAAATTGCAACATGAGGTAATCGGCGTGGTTAATTGGATGTAGAATTGATCAAGCAAGATTATTAATAATAAGAGCAAAAACAAACGACGCAGTAACCCGTAACAATTT
>JAJFJJ010000063.1 GCA_021774195.1 Nitrosomonas sp.
CGCAAGGCAGGAACCAGTTCATCTGTGGTGGCGATGGCCATGAAATGAATTGCATGGCGGCGGCACAAATCATTTATTAGGTCGCGATGGGTTTGAAATTGCATTTGCCATTGTTTGTTAACGGCGGTGTCACCGGTGTCGAGAGACAATCGTTGCTGATTGACGCCCAGTTGATAGAGTCCATTGGGTGGGGCAGATGCTTCCAGTGGATCGTAAAGAAAGGCGCAAACGACATCATTATGTTGTGCGATTGTGCCGAGGTGCTTCTCTGCCTCGTCGCCAAATTCCCGAAAATCACTAAATATAACGACTAGACTTCCAGGACGGGTGATACGTGATAAACGAGCGAGAGAGCGATCCATGCGACCAATATGTAGATTCCCTGGCGAGGTGGGTTGTAACTGAACCATAGCGCGCAATAGTGGTAACAAACCGGATTCTCGTGCTGCCGGATGGATTTCTTGATGGGCATCTGCTGCCTGAATAATGCCGCCTACGCGATCACCGGCACGTATCGCGGCCCAACCTAAGAGTGCGCTTAATCGACCGGCCAAAACGGATTTATATTGAACTCGGCTGCCAAAAAACATACCAGGATGTAGGTCAACCAAGAACAAGACAGGGCGCTCACGTTCTTCGCGGAAAAGCTTGGTATGGGGTCGGCCACGTCGGGCAGTCACGCGCCAATCAATGGTGCGTGCATCATCCCCTGGTTGATAGGTACGTACTTCGTCAAACTCCATGCCGCGACCATGATAAACCGAGAGATAGCCACCTGCTTGGGCTGACAAGGTTCGTCGACGTGCCCCCAATTCAAGACCTCTGGCGGCAGCACGTAAACGAATTAGTGTTTTGAGTTCTAGTGTTGTTCCACTACTCATGGTGCAGGTAAATTGATTAAAATTTCCTCAATACATTGCTGGGTAGTAATGCCGTCAGCTTCTGCCTCATAATTAAGTAGTATTCGATGGCGTAGTGCATCAGGCGTAACTTCTTGTACATCTTCTGGCGTGACAAAATCTCGCCCGGCCAACCATGCTGTGGCACGTGCTGCACGTTCAATCGCAATGGCGCCACGTGGGCTGGCACCCCAGCGAATCCAGCTGGAGAGTTGTTGACCATAATCATTGGGATGCCGCGTAGCTTCAACAATTTCAACAATATAAGCTTCTACCGCTTCGGCCAAATGGAGCTGCATGATTTCTCGTCGAGCTGTGAAGACCTGTTCTTGTGTGACTTTTTGAAAAGTTTTTTGGGTTTCCTGACCCAGCGATTCCAGTGCTTCTTGTCGAACCAATTGCAAAATTTTACGGCTGGTTTCTTTGTCTGGATAATCGACGCGCACATGTAGTAAAAAACGATCCAGTTGCGCTTCAGGTAATGGATAGGTGCCTTCCTGCTCAATCGGGTTTTGGGTGGCCATTACCATAAATAGTGTTGGTAACGGGTAACTTGCCGCACCAACAGTGATTTGACGTTCTTCCATCGCTTCTAACAAGGCGGATTGTACTTTTGCCGGTGCCCGATTAATTTCATCAGCTAGAATTACATTGTGAAAAAGGGGGCCTTCATTAAAATTAAAGCTTCCTGTTTCTGGACGAAAAATTTCACTCCCAGTTAGATCTGCAGGTAATAAATCGGGGGTAAATTGAATACGATGGAAACCGGCTTCTAAACCACTAGCCAGCGTTTTAATGGCGCGGGTCTTAGCCAGGCCAGGCGCACCTTCTAACAATAAGTGTCCGTCGCACAATAACGTTAACAACAAGCGTTGAACTAAAGATTGCTGGCCGACAATATGCTGCTCAATGTCGTGATAGAGCTTTGAAAATACGTCCCTACAAGTTTTATTATTGGTCATTTTAAACGTTCTATTTGAAGATCATGTTGGTGATCGGTTACCGTGCATTTGCAAAAATTGAAACCGATACAGACCATGTTAGATGTGTAAAAGTTCTATCGACTCTATTTTGACATAGCCTTCGGGTTTAAAGCTATAGGAATGATGTAATGTTTTAGCTTACATTGTACCGAGACTCTTAATTTGGTTATCTGTAACTATATGAATAATAGGTTGTTAACAAACCCTTAGCATAGTCTTTGCGTTGCCTTAACGTTCAAAGTGTTATTACTTAGATGAGTATTTGTTGCTTAATTCGAGCACATACGTTTCGATATTCATCAAATTGGAGTAATAACATTTTATGCAACCGACAACAGAAAATAAGTCGTCTAACGACGGCCAAATACAAGATAACAAACCGGTTACTTTACCGGGATCAGCAGCGTTTCAATCCCAATATTTTTTCCGCGATACTGCGGCTGGTTTAATTACTGGCGCAATGGCAATACCACTGTCAATTGGTATTGCCATTATGTCAGATTATCCGATCAAAGTTGGATTAGCTACCGTCGCTTTCGCTTGCCTAGTTGGCTGGATTAATTCCTGGTTCAAACCTGGTAATTTTATCGGTGCTCCCGGGATTGCCGCCGGGTTGGCTCCTGTGCTTGCTTTAGGGGTGGCCAACTTTGGCATTCAGAATATGGCGTTCTGTATTTTTCTAACCGCATTTATGCAAGCCATTATTTGGTACTTTAATTGGCAGCGGTATCTACTAATTGCCGTACCGGTTTATTTGGTTGAAGGTTTATTGGCCGGAGTGGGTTTGAAGATATTGTTGAAATTCTTTGAGTTTACTTATGAAATACCTGAAGAGGCCGTTACTGAAGAGTTCTGGAATGATGCACGCTATCAAATGGTCGCAATTTCTGCGGTCGGATTCGCCGGGTTTGTTTATTTGTTTTCTAAATTTAAAGATAGGCAGCCTGCCGTACCGTATTTTGCCTTGATTGTAGCGGGTATAGTATTAGCGCAGTTTGTTACTGTGCCAATGATTTATGTTGAAGATGTCGAACTTTATCTCCGGTTACCTTTGCCTGAACCGGATGTCACCGTAACAATTATGATTTACATGGTGCTTTTTTGCTTAATGTTGGCGATTATTGATGTGATTGAACAAGTCATGAGTAATGCCGCAATTGAAAAAATTGACCCGCTAAAACGAAAAACAAATAGTAATAATAGTTTGCTCGCAATTTGGATTGCGAATATGGGCTCGAGTTTCTTTGGTGGTATGACTAATCTTGATGGTTTAGCGAAGAGTACCACCAACCGTCTCGCAGGTGCTTATACTAAGTTTTCGGTGCTCATCATTGGTTTCGTTGTGGTCTTCTTTACTTTTAATCCCGCATACTTGGATTATCTGCCAAAGTTTGCACTGGCTGCGATTATGATGTTCTCTGGCTATAAGATGATTGCTGGGTTAGCTCATGTTACACATTATGGGCCGTATGCATTGATGCTCGCCGTAATATGTGGCGGTCTGGTCTTTCAAGTCGGGATTTTTGAAGGACTACTGATTGCCATGGGCGTACACGCGATTGTTCATTACATGATTTACACTAAACATGACAATATGCCAGGAAAAGCTGTTGTTAAACGGTATTTTGAAAATCTGAAGAGAGATAGCACGAACTTGCAATAATGAATAGTAGTTTTTGTAACCCTAAGAAATAAGAAGGATAAAATTTTTCAGGAAGTGCTGGTTGATTTATAAGTCAAAATATCTCCCTAATTATTAGGCTTCGAATTAACCGGCACAACCTAACAGTTAAACAGAATGATTATAGGGTTTTAAATGTATAAAAAAATTATGGTTGCGATAGATGATGGTGAAACTGCAAAGCAAGCTTTAGTAGAAGCCGAACATATTGCCAATATTTATAATGCTGAATTTTGTATTGTTTATGCGATCACCAATAATACTGAGGACGATAGAGAAAGTGGCACCGAAATACTGGCGCAAGCCAAATTATCAGTTAATACATTAAATGTTGAGTCCTGTTTACTCGAAGCGGAATGTGAATATAGCTTAAATGGCATTGTTGAAGCTATTACAATTGCCGCCACTGACTGGGAGGCAGACTTGTTGA
The DNA here is from genome assembly GCA_021774195.1 of Nitrosomonas sp. Lineage (GTDB taxonomy): Bacteria > Pseudomonadota > Gammaproteobacteria > Burkholderiales > Nitrosomonadaceae > Nitrosomonas. Next base: position 3,994 of record JAJFJJ010000063.1, read on the forward strand.
TAGTTGGAACGGCTAATCGCCGAGGTTTGGAGCGTTTTGTTGTCGGATCTGTTGCAGAGCAACTGCTTAGCAGAATTAATTGTTCGATACTTTTGGTGCGTCCACAAAAAATATAAGTGAAACTTGTCTATCATTCAACCTAAAATCCTCAGTTGGATGGTGTTTAGAGTGCGTTATTTTTTCTTTTTGGCAAGGCGCAATGAGGCGAAATAACGAGTTATTGCAACGAATTGCAACACAGCAAAAATGAAAAAATAGCGTGCTATAAACATCATAG
>JAJFJJ010000064.1 GCA_021774195.1 Nitrosomonas sp.
TTATTACAACGAATTGCAACGCAGCAAAAGATAAAGAACAGTGTGCTATAAGCATCATAGCGTAGCTCACCTGAAGGGTGTGTGGCATTTGACAGAATATTTGTTTTATTTCATAAAACTAGACATTTCTGGAGCGATCAATTGAGGATTTTAGGTTTATCGATGAGCGGCCCCCCTCGTGGCAAATTAGGGAGCATGTTTGTTTAATAGATTGAGCAGCAATGGCTTCAAAAATTGCCATAAACTTTTTCATTCGGGCTAAAACTTGGTGAATACCAATAACATTGGCCATTTCTTGAATTAAATAGCTTTGATAAAGATATTCATAAATTGTGACTGTGTCTTTATGGAAAAAATAACGGCAATACTTTTTCACTCAAACACCTATTAAATAATTTTAGTTTCTTCGCCACATTATTTAACAAAGAATTGCACATCCAATGTATTCGTGCCTATTTAATGCACACCACCCGAACCTGATGAATATCGGTAATTCCCTGCAATACCTTCTCGATCCCATCCTGCTTTAACGTCCGCATCCCATCTCCCAACGCAGTCACCAGCATTTCCGCCACACGCGCATGTTCTTGTATATTTTTCTTCAGTGCATCACTGGCTGTTAACAACTCATACAACCCAACCCGGCCACTATAGCCGGAACCAGCGCAGTCATCACAACCAACTGATTTGTATAGTATAATCTGCCCGTTTTCGTCACCATATTGTTTCTTCCAATCCGCCAATATTTCCTGATAAGCTGCATCTGGATTTTCTTTGAAATAATCGATGTTTTTCAATTCTTCACAATATTCGATGAGCAGCGATTTTGTCTCCCGCTCATCAGCAACATGCGCTTCCTTACAATTTTTACATAACCGTTTAGCCAAACGTTGCGCCAAAATTCCTAATAGGGCATCAGCAAAATTAAATGGGTCCATACCCATATCCAGCAAACGTATGATTGATTCTGTTGCACTATTCGTGTGCAACGTGGCAAGTACCAAATGACCTGTAAGTGACGCTTCAATACCAAGGTGAGTCGTCTCCTTATCTCGCATCTCACCCACCATAATAATATCTGGATCCGCCCGCAAAAATGATTTCATGATTATTGGAAAAGTCAGGCCCGCTTTGGCATTCATTTGCACCTGACGCAACCCTTTTTGGGTAATCTCAACCGGGTCTTCTGCAGTCCAGATCTTGGTTTCTGTGCGATTCAAGTGCTTCATAATGGAGTGCAACGTAGTTGTTTTACCAGAGCCGGTCGGCCCACAGACAAAAAACAATCCATAAGGCTTACTGACAAGCCCTTTGAGTTCTTCCAGATTGCGTTTAGTAAAACCCATTTTATCGAGCGGTATGGGCTCTCCCGAAGCCAAGATACGCATCACCACATCTTCAACGCTTCCAGCAGAAGGAATGGTTGCAACTCTTAGTTCAATATCTAGCGGCCCAAATTTCTTAAACTTGATCTTCCCGTCCTGAGGTCTGCGCTTCTCGGAGATATCCATATCACACATGATTTTAATCCGTGTGATCAAGGGATTGCGGTAACTGGCAGGAACTTCAATATAGGGCATTAATGAACCATCCTTACGAAAACGGATTTTGGTTTTCTCTCTACCGGGAAACGGTTCTATATGAATATCCGACACCCCCATTTTGTAGGCGTCAATGATAATCTTGTTAACCAGTTTGACTAGCTCATTGTCCGCTGCTGCTGAGGTTTCATCAATCTCACCGACTTCTTCAGCCTCATCCTCAAGACCAACAAGCATGTCATTGATGTCACCCAAATCAATCTCACCCTGACTGCCACCATAGAACAGATCAATGGTTTCTTTAAATTCACGCTTGGTAGTAACCTTGTAGGTCACTTTGTATTTAGGAAAAATATTGTTTACGATCCGCAATGACTTGATACGTTCAGGATCCAGCGTCAACACCACCAAACCATCTTTGGTGTCATCAATCGGTAACCAAGCATTGCTTTCGACATAATGCCGCTTCAGGTTCTTCAGCAAATCAATTGGCTTGATACGATCTGCTTTAAATGGTTCATATTTAACTTGAAAAAACGACGCCAATGCTTTGCCGATTGATTGCACACTGATTTGAAATTCATCAATCAAGACATCTTCCAGGTCGCTCGCTTTTTGACGTGCCGAACGTGTCGCCAATTCAAATTCAGCAGCAGAAATCACCGCGTCAAGAATCAAATAATCATATTTTGATTTCAGCATCTGAAATGGCTTCTGACGATGTCTAAAAGCAATCGCCAGTGTCTGACAGATTTCTGTTAAACCCTCCTCATCCATCGTCGAGAATGGCTTGTTATCCATATTATTAATCACTTGAACAACACCCATTAGCTCGCCATTGTCCGCATTCAGAATGGGGGCCACTAGCATTTGCTTGGTACGATAGCCTGTTCGTTTATCCACTTCGCGCAAGAAGGTAAGCTGCGGGCTTAGTTTCCTTAATTCCTTTTTATTATAGACATCCGACAGATTTACCATCTTCTTGCTCAAACCGACATAACCGGCAATACTACTCTCAGAAATTGGCAACTTGAGGTCTTGAAAGGAATCCAGTCCAGCTTTCACTTTAGAAATAATCGCGGATTTATCTTCATTTAATGAATAAATTATCAATCGATCAGCATTAAACAAAGCACAAACCTCTTTGCTGACTTCAGACATAATCTCATCAATATCGTTTGTCGCATGTATTTTATTGGCGACAACTTGTAAATTTTTGGAAAAACCCAGTTTATCTGTTATTTCAGAGAGATTCTTTTGTATTGGTTTTTCTGTAACGGATGAATTCATATTATTGTCTTTCCAAGCTTCCTAAAACTCAAACAATTGACTCTTTTTTAATGCACGTGGACGCCATACCTGGGAACGCATCTCTATCTGATGCATCGTCATTTCCTCTTCCCCCTGTTTCAAATGAGTAATGAAAATTTCGGCATGACGTTCTAGCTTCTCCAATTCTGTCGCCAACAAACTAGGACAGAGGTGACCAGATCGAATCGCAATCTCTTTTTTTTCCTCACAAAAAGCAGACTCAATCACCACATATTTCAAATTTTCTATTTTATTCACCTCCGCCCACAACACATCATTGGTTGTTGTATCGCCAGTAAAAACCAGACTTGCATGGCCCGAATCTAGCTGATAGCCAACCGCTGGCACAACATGATTGGCTGGCAACGGTTTAATCTTACGGCCCGCTATTTCGACAACGTCACCCAGTGAGATCGTTTCATATCGCATATACGGCGATTGGTCGCTAGGTATTTTGGTGAAATCCGGCCAGATATGCCAGTTGAAAAGATGTTGCTGCAAAATCTCGAGCGTCGGCGCTATTGCATAGACTGTTAGCGGCTTATCACGGAGGGAGCCAACCGTATCTACTAAAAATGGTATAAATGCCACATGATCCAGATGAGCATGGGTTACAAAAACGTGATCAATTTTAGTCAGCTCATCCAAAGTCAAACTACCAACACCAGTCCCGCCATCAATTAAAATATCTGAATCAAGCAACATTGATGTCGTATGTGTCCCGCCTCCGATTCCACCTCCACAACCCAAGACCCTCAGCTTCATAAAACAGCCTCCGTAGCAGTACTATTTAACCAGCAAAACCGGTATAGATGACAATTGCATCACCTTATTAGCAACCGAACCTAACAGTAAGCTCTTAACTGCACCATACCCACGCGGCCCTAATACAACCAAGTCAAATTGATTCTCCAAAGCAAACTGTACAATCAAAGTTGCAGGATCACCAACTACAATGTGAAACTGATAATGAACGTCTGCTTTCTTCAATAAATCACGTGCATTTTGCAAACAATGCAACCCTTGTTCCTGGTGATATTGCTTGATGTCATTTTGATCAACAAATAATGAAATATTTCCATCTAATGATGACTGAATATTAATCACATGAATCTCTGGTGTTTCTTTATACCAATTTAGACTTCTAATAAAACTTGCAACCGCCTGGGCGGAATGATCTGAGCCATCAACCGGCAACAATATTTTTAACATACGAAATTCCTAAATTATCCTAAAATCCTCAGTTAATGGTGCTTAGAGTGCATTGTTGTTTATTTTTGGCAAGGCGCAATGAGGCGTAATAACAAGTTATTGCAATGAATTGCAACACTGCAAAAAATAAAAATCAGTGCGCTATAAGCGTCATAGCGTGGAGTACCTTTAGTAGGGTGGCGGTATTTGTAAAAGATTTGTTTCACCTCATGATATTGTCTGTTTCTGAAGTAATCAACTGAGG
>JAJFJJ010000065.1 GCA_021774195.1 Nitrosomonas sp.
ATTTTGGCAAGGATATTATCCCCGGCTCTATTCACACTGCCAATGTTCGCGCTTTTCGCTTCAGAAATGCAAATACTGGAACCCAAGGATATTGGAGGGACGTTGGTACTGTCGATGCCTATTGGGAGGCCAATATTGATCTGGCTGAGCTTGAGCCGGAATTAAATCTATATGATGAAGACTGGCCAATTTGTACCTATCAGGATCAAACGCCACCCGCAAAATTTAGTTTTAACGATGATGACCGACGCGGTATGGCGACAGATTCCCTCGTTTCAGGCGGATGTTTGATTACCGGTAGTCGCGTAGATCACTCCGTTCTTTTTGCTAATGTGAGGATTCATTCTTATTCAGAGGTGATTGATTCGGTCATTTTGCCCGACGTTGTGATTAGTAGAAACTGCAAAATTCGCAAGTGTGTGATTGATAAGGGTGCAGTTATTCCAGAAAACACAATTATTGGTTACGATACTGCAGAGGATGCAAAGCGTTTTGATGTCAGTGAAAAAGGTGTGACATTGGTTACAGCAGAGATGCTGGGGCAGAAGTTGCACGAACTTTAAGATTAATTATGAGTACAGATATAACACAGAAACTTTCAGTCATATTTTGCTGGCACATGCACCAACCGTTTTATAAAGAAGCGGATTCAGGGCAGTATCATTTGCCGTGGGTATATTTGCACGCCATGAAAGACTATACCGATATGGCAACATTTTTATCGCAGATTCCAGGGGCGCGTTCAGTGGTAAATTTTGTGCCGTCCCTGCTGGTTCAAATTGATGATTATGCCACGCAAACCCAGCGTTGGCTGAGTGGCGCTCAGAATAGCCTGCCGGACCCCTTATTAACTGTACTGGTATCTACTGACAGTCATTTGTCCGTAAAAGACCGTGACTTTTTATTGAAGGCTTGTTTTCGTCTTAACCATGACAGAAATATGCACCGCTATCCTGAATATAGCCGTCTTTTTGCGATGGCTAAGTATGTTAAGAAGCAGGAAGTATTTGAATACCTAGGGGATAATTTTTTTACGGATTTGGTCACTTGGTATCATTTAGCTTGGCTTGGAGAAACGGTTCGAGATTCACATTTTGTTGCGCGTAGATTATTTGAGAAAGGTCATGGTTTCAGTTTTCAGGATCGACGGGATTTGCTAACATTGATTGCATCTTTGCTGGCAGATATCCCAAAGCGGTATCGACAATTACAGGCCGATGGCAAAGTTGAGTTATCCACAACCCCTTACGCACATCCTATCATTCCGTTGTTACTGGATTTTGAAACTGCCAGGGAAACTGTAACGGATGCTTTATTGCCTGACGGTTCTTATCCAGGAGGAGAAAAATCTTCATTGGCGCATATTCAAAAGGCCAGGGAAGTTCATGAGCAGTATTTTGGCACACAACCAGTAGGATGCTGGCCAGCAGAAGGCGCATTATCTAATGACACAATTGCGCTATTGGATCAGGAAGGTTTCAAATGGACTGCGACGGGTGAGAGCGTATTACACCATTCACTTAAAGAAAATATCAGAGAATACGATCAACGACTTTTGTACCAACCTTGGCTTGTGACAGATCATGCCGCATCAACCGTCTGTTTTTTTCGTGACGATCACCTTTCAGATTTGATTGGTTTTGAATATTCCAAATGGGATGCACATGATGCCGTGGCGAATTTTATGCATGAACTTGCAGGTATCCGGCATAAAACGCAGGGTATGCAGAGTCCCTGTGTATCGATAATTATGGACGGCGAGAATGCGTGGGAACATTACCACGAAAACGGCATTCTATTTTTGACAACATTATTTCAAGCAATAGCCAATCATTCTGATTATACCCTCACGACCTTTTCGGATTATTTAAGTCAAGTATCTGAACCTCAACAATTACCCAGTATCGTTTCAGGTTCGTGGGTCTATGGTAATTTGTCTACCTGGATTGGCGATGCGGCAAAAACCTGCGCCTGGCATTACCTGGTTGATGTCAAGAAGGTCTATGACGTGAAATTTCCTCAACTTCCTGACAATCAAAAAGATGCCGTCGAATTACAATTAAGAATATGTGAAGGGTCTGATTGGTTCTGGTGGTTGGGTGACTATAATCCGGGCGACACCGTGCACGATTTCGACCAGCTATTTCGTCAACATATTCGAAAGTTATATCAACTCCTTGACGAACCTTATCCTGTACAATTGAATGAACCCATTTCACAAGGTGGTGGCGATGCAGAGGGTGGTGGTACCATGCAGCGAGGGTCTAAAGATCATTGACACACCTAGATCACAGCACAGGAATTCTATTACATATCACTTCGCTTCCCGGCCCTAATCCTGTAACGGGTACGTTAGGCGCTGAAGCGCGCAAGTTTATTGATACACTTGAAGCGAATCATTGTCATCTTTGGCAAATGCTGCCCATAGGTCCCGTATTTGATCATCGCTCACCGTATGAATCTCCTTCCTCCATTGCGGGCAATCCTGATCTGTTAGATCTGCAAGCTTGCGTAGATGCTCAATGGCTACCAAAAAAACGCTTGATGGCTGCTTTTTCCAATCAAATAACTTTACAACAAGCCCGGCAGGAAGCCAGTCAGTTATTTTGGGAGACATTGCCAAGCGATTCGAATACAACACAACGATTGCGCCTTTTCACAGAGAACAATAATCACTGGCTACAGGATTTCGCCCTTTTTTCTACATTAAAGAGCTATTTTCAAGGGAAGCCTTGGTGGGAATGGCCGGCAACCTTGAAATGGCGTGATGCGACAGCACTTAGAGAATTTGGTGGCATTCACAAAAATTTCATTGAACAAATCTATTTTGAACAATTTATCTTTTCGGAACAATGGCGTGATCTGAAACTGTATGCCGAAAAAAAAGGGATTGAACTTATTGGTGATCTTCCGATTTATGTGGCTCACGATTCAGCGGATGTTTGGGCTTCAAATGAACTCTTTATGCTTGATGATGCGGGTTTGTGCATTGAGGTTGCAGGTGTTCCACCCGATTATTTTTCAGAAGATGGGCAGCGTTGGGGTAATCCGCTGTACCGCTGGGAGGCTCATAAAAAGGAGGGGTTTAATTGGTGGAAGCGGCGAGTTGCAGCCCAAGCGGAGCGCTTTCATAGTTTGAGAATTGATCATTTTAGAGGTCTGGAGAGCTTTTGGGCGATACCGGTGGAGCAACCTGATGGGAGAGTAGGTCAATGGCGTTCTGCTCCAGGTGATGAACTGTTAGCGTGTCTAGAGCAATCTTTCCCGGATCTTCTGCTCATTGCAGAAGATCTTGGTATTATCACGGATGAAGTCAATGCTTTACGTGAGCGGTATAATCTCCCCGGTATGAAAATACTTCAATTTGCATTTGATGGCTCACCAGATAACCCCTATTTGCCCGCTAATATAGAAGGAAATTACATTGTTTATACTGGCACGCATGATAATGATACCCTTGAGGGGTGGATAAATACTACGGACGATGAAACGTTGCGTAGGGCAATGGCAATCTTGCGTTGTACCAAAGATGCGCTCCGTTGGGCAATGATTGATGCAGCCATTCATTCGTCTGGTCTGTGGAGTATTATTCCCTTACAGGATGTACTTGGACTGGATCAGACAGCACGGATGAATACGCCTGGTACGATTGAAGGTAATTGGCAATGGCGATTTGACGTATCGGATTTTTGGCATCCAAATTGGCAGCAGTTAAGCAAACGTATTGATATGAAGGAATCCCTGTGAATGTGTAATAAAATTAGTGTATCGTCAAAACCTTTTTTGGATCAGAAACCAGGAACATCAGGTTTGCGCAAGAAGGTGCGCATCTTTCAGCAGGCACATTATCTAGAAAATTTTGTACAAGCGGTCTTTGATGCTTTGGGTGGCGTTTCGGGAGAGACATTGATTCTAGGCGGTGATGGTCGTTACTATAATGAAACGGCTATTCAGGTTATTCTTAGAATGGCTGCAGCTAATGGGGTTAAAAAAATATGGCTGGGCCAAGACGGGATATTATCCACACCTGCAGCCTCTCATCTTATTAGAAAGCATCAAGCCATTGGTGGCTTTATATTGTCTGCCAGTCATAATCCCGCTGGGCCTGAAGGTGATTTTGGTGTTAAATTTAATATGGCCAATGGTGGCCCTGCACCGGAAAAAATCACCGAAGCTGTTTTTCTTAAAAGTCAACAAATCTCATCCTATAAAACGACTATATGGAATGATTGTTCACTCAGTCATTGCACTGTATTCAAGCTCGATGATATGTCAGTGGAAGTTATTGATTCCGTGTCGGATTACAGCGATTTAATGTCATCACTCTTTGATTTTGATGCCATTCGAACACTATTCTCTGGTGGGTTTAGTATGGTATTTGATGCCATGCACGCCGTCACAGGACCTTACGCGACAGAAATCCTGGAGAATATTTTGGGAGCAGCCAAGGGAACAGTCATTAATGGACAACCTTTGGCCGATTTTGGTGGGGGACATCCTGACCCAAATTTAACCTACGCCAAAGATTTGGTTAATATTCTGTTTTCTGAAAATGCGCCTGATTTCGGTGCGGCATCCGACGGTGATGGTGATCGAAACATGATTTTAGGCCACAACTTCTTTGTGACACCCAGTGATTCGCTCGCGATTATAGCGGCAAATGCCGATCTTGTACCTGGATATAAAGGCAAGATCAAAGGTGTTGCACGTTCTATGCCTACGTCAATGGCGGCCGATCGTGTGGCGGAAAAAAAAGCAATCAAATGTTTTGAAACACCTACCGGTTGGAAGTTTTTTGGCAATTTGATGGATGCTGGCCAGGTGACACTGTGTGGTGAAGAATCTTTTGGTACGGGGTCGGATCATGTACGTGAAAAAGACGGCCTGTGGGCCGTACTTTTCTGGCTCAATATTCTTGCCGTACGAAAGGAGTCAGTGGAAAGTATTGTGCAAAAACATTGGGCTGAATACGGGCGGAATGTTTATTCCCGGCATGATTACGAAGAAGTGGATAATGCGGTTGCCAATAAAATTATGGAAAATATTCGTGTTAAATGCACGTCGCTACCCGGAGAGCAGTTGGCCGGTCGGTTAGTAGTAGCCTGCGATGATTTCTCTTACACAGACCCTGTGGACAGTAGTTTCAGTAGTGGCCATGGACTACGTATTCTCTTTGATGATGGCTCGCGCATTATCTTCAGATTGTCTGGTACCGGGACCGACGGAGCGACAATCCGTATCTATCTTGAATTATTTGAGCCCGATATAGCCAGGCATGCACTTGATGCGCAGGAGCTTTTGCAAGCGTTGATCACGGCGGCTAACCAGCTTTCTGAAATACCTCAACTCACTGGTCGAAATGCCCCGACGGTTATTACGTAATCGTATGAGAAATTCTACCGTGAAAATTGATGACGCTGCGCATGCGATCATGGAAGCCAGAAGCCATGACCCTTTTGCTTGGCTTGGTTGCCATGAGCATCCTGATGGAGGTGTTTTAATCCGCGCGTTTAAACCGCGGTTCGAACAGATGTGGCTCCTTCGTGAGGGTGAAAAAGAAGCGCTCATGTCTCGGGTAGAGGGCACTGACTTTTTTGAGATTCACTGTAAAAAAAGTGATTTTAAACACCACTATCAATTTCTTGTTGTCGATAAGCAAGGGCATCGATGGCAAGAAGAAGATGTCTATCGTTTTTCTCCGATGTTAGGTGAGATAGATCTCCATCTGATCGGGGAAGGCAATCACTTTGAGAAATACAATATTTTAGGTGCGCATGTACGAAAACATGAAGGTGTTCAAGGTGTGGGTTTTTCAGTATGGGCGCCTTCAGCTCAGGCAGTGGCAGTAATCGGTAACTTTAATCACTGGGATGGGCGGGAGCATCCTATGCGGCCGCGTGGTTTATCGGGCATATGGGAACTATTTATTCCTGCTCTGAGCGAGGGCGAAGTCTACAAATATAAAATACGGTCATCATCAGGTGAATTACTGGAAAAAACCGACCCCTATGCACAACAAATGGAAATACGCCCGAATACAGCCAGCGTAGTACATAACCCGCATCATTATCGATGGAACGATTCAAAATGGGTGTCGAGCCGGCCTAAGAAGCAGGGATTGGATCAGCCGATATCTATTTACGAGGTGCAATTAGGCTCATGGAAACAGGTGGATGGAAAACCATTAAATTACCGTCAGCTTGCTCATCAGTTGACCGAGTATTGTCAATGGATGGGCTATACCCATATCGAGCTCATGCCCATCACAGAATACCCTTTTGATGGATCGTGGGGTTATCAGGTTGTCGGTTATTTTGCACCTACCAGTCGTTACGGTTCGCCGGACGACTTTCGTTATTTTGTTGATTATTGTCACCAACATGACATTGGTGTCTATCTTGACTGGGTACCAGCACATTTTCCTAAAGACTCCCATGGGCTAGCCCGGTTTGATGGCACGTCATTGTATGAACATGAAAACCCTCAATTGGGTGAGCATAAAGATTGGGGGACTTACATATTTAATTTCGGCCGTAATGAAGTAAAAAACTTTTTACTCGCTTCGGCGTTATTCTGGTTAGACAAATACCATATCGATGGGCTGCGTGTAGATGCTGTTGCCTCAATGCTATACCTGGATTATTCTCGCAAAGCGGGTGAATGGGTGCCTAATAAATACGGTGGCAGGGAAAACCTTGAAGCGGTGGAATTTCTCAAGCAATTCAATCATCTTGTGCATGAACGTCATCCCGGTGCCGTAACCATGGCAGAAGAATCCACCTCATGGCCTATGGTATCCCGCCCAACCGATCAGAATGGCTTGGGGTTTACAATGAAGTGGAATATGGGTTGGATGAACGATACCCTGGACTATTTTAAACACGACCCCATTTATCGATCCTATCATCACCATGCACTCACTTTTTCTATGGTTTATGCCTTTACAGAAAATTTCATTTTGCCTTTTTCACACGATGAAGTAGTGCATGGGAAAGGTTCCATGCCAGAAAAGATGCCTGGCGACGATTGGCAAAAATTTGCCAATCTGCGCTTACTGTATGCGTATATGTATACACACCCCGGTAAGAAACTTCAATTTATGGGGTCTGAATTTGGGCAATGGCCGGAATGGAATCATGATTCATCCATTTCCTGGGACCAATCTAATTTTATGCCGCATCGAGGGCTGCAATTAATGGTAAGGGATTTAAATCATATCTATCGATCAACCCCTGCACTGTACGAGGTGGATTTCGATTCTCATGGATTTCAGTGGATTGATTGCAATGATGCAGATCAGTCTATTCTTAGCTTCATTCGGCGGGATGCACACGGTGGCGTGGTTGTCGTTGTACTAAATCTTACGCCAGCACCTCATCTCCATTATAAATTGGGTGTGCCTTTTTCAGGTAAATATCGAGAATTGATGAATACGGATGCGACTACGTATGGTGGCACCAATCTAGGTAATCAAGGCAGGATATGCGCTGCTGATGAAAACTGGATGGGGCAAAATCATTCGGTGGAAATCGTGCTTCCACCATTGTCATGCCTTATTTTTCAGCCGGAGTTAAATTAAATTTATTTAAGTTAAGGGATATCTAATAGTAACCTACCGATTACGTTTGCTGTTTTAACATGATATTCCAGATGGACGAATCGTGTAATTCCACAGTATATAGACCGCACTTATTCAACCTAAAATCCTCAGTTGGATGGTGCTTAGAGTGCATTGTTGTTTATTTTTGGCAAGGCGCAGTGAGGAGTAATAACTAGTTATTACAACGAAGTGCAACGCAGCAAAAGATAAAGAACAGTGTGCTATAAACATCATAGCGTAGCTCACCTGTAGGGTGTGTGGCATTTGACAGAATATTTGTTTTGTTTCATAAGACTAGACATTTCTGAAGCGATCAACTGAGGATTTTAGGTTCATGCAAAAAGAACATGATGAACAGTTCCAATGGGTCGAATTGGACAAGAGAATGGTGATTCAGGTTTTGCTGGCCGAGGTGGTTCGATTGAAAAATGGCTCAAGTGTGCCAATTTGTATTTTTTATAATTCATGTGAGGGAAGCTAGATGCTAGTGACGTTTAAAACTGATGTTGGCAACATAACGATGTTTGGCGATGTTGCGCTTCATATGATCAAAATGATGGGACATAGCGAAACCATACCGGGTGCTATTCTGGCAGAAGATTTACCTTTAGCGTTGAGTCAATTAAAAGCCGCTTTAGCCAAAGAAGAGGTGCCGCCGCCAACTGATAATGAAGACGATGATGAAGATGAAAAAGAACCCGTAGTAAATATCAACCAAAGAGCATTACCGTTAGTCAACTTATTGACCGATGCTATAGAAGCAAAATGTGACCTTATGTGGGATTAGATATTTGCTCTTAAATTTGAAGTTCTAGGGACACATTACTTATCTCTCGGTAATTGAAGTTCTAGGGACACATTACTTATCTCTCGGTAATTGAATATTGTGTCCACAGAATTTTATAATCTCGTGCCTGCTCCTTTCAATCCATTTCATCACTGTGCTGAACTCTACCTCTGGGCGTCTCTTGCCTGAAGTAAGAATGGAGCAAAATTATTGATTTTATTGTGATATGCTGCAATGGAATGCAATTATCTTTCGATTGTCACCGTCTGTGATAACCGAGCTAGTTCTCAGTACATTCACGCTTTCTGAAA
>JAJFJJ010000066.1 GCA_021774195.1 Nitrosomonas sp.
TAGTACTCTTTCAACTTGATATTGCCGAGTGCAGCGTTACCGTGGTGTTTTGCAATAAGGCGCAGTACACAGGAAAGGGTTATTCCCTTTTCAAGTACTGCAACGCGATTGCAGGACACCACGGTAACGCCCTTTGGGTGAGCCTGTCAGCGCCCATGGACGGCGTTGTGCCTTTTGGAAATAGAACGACTGTTCCCTGCAAGGCACGCCTTGCCATGAACACTGACAGGCTCACTGTACCCGGCAATATCAAATTGAAAGAGTACTAGTACTCTATCAATTTGATATTGACGGAGCACTAGAATTCATCAATTCAAGCCGAAAAATGTGCGTTTACACGTGTAAATGATCATTTTGTAACACAGAAATGGTGAATTCTAGGGGTGATCTGAATAATTACAAAATGTTTTTAATTAAACGGGAACGTCCATTCTTGTGTCCAGTCGTCATTTTCATCTCTAAATGCGCCGGAATAGTCGACATCGTCAAAGAAAGGCTCGTTAACGGATGCGCCGCCTAGTGTTAAAGGTGAGCCAGTTGCCGGTAAAAAACCATTTAAGAGTGGGGCTTCTTCACTGTTTCCTTGCTGGCCAAGAAACCAATCAGCGGTGGCAAACGTCGCACCTTCTCCATCCGCAAAATTCGTTTCACAATTGACAAAAGAATTCCGTATGGTTAGCTCACCACTCAAATTACCTGGAGACCCTGCGTTAACATAAGTTGGTGCGCCATCAAGCATGAGGCAAGTTGGGAAACCGGTAAATACGGAATTCCAAATATTCGCCCCTGTGCCTCTGCGCAACAATGCGCCTTGTGTACTTACCGGTGCGCCCATGAGTGTTATGTTTGACAGTATTGGCTGGGATCGCGGTAATAAATCACCACTTTTATTGTTGTCTGCTTCGATACCACGATCGCCATCATCTGACGCCTGTTTAATCAATACAAATTGTGCGGCCCCTCTCCAGCCTAGCCCCCAGTCCAAGCTATCGTCACCAATATTGGTCAACACAAGATGCTTCATTTGAACAGTTCCGCCAAACATTTCCACCCCGTCATCCAAACCTTCATGAACATGAACAAAATCAATCACCGTTCCTGATCCAACCGCGTTTAAAGTTAAACCGTTCAATTCTTCATTGGGGCGCACGGCAAAACCAGCAAAAAGGATCTGCGTATATTTAATCAGGCCACTGTTATCCGTAGGATTATTACCGCCCAGAAACTCAGAAGTAATTGCTTCAAATGGTATTTCGCAAAGTGCTACGCCTTCATTACAACCGTTAACTGGCGCATTTCCTGAGATCACTAATCCGCCCCATTCTCCGGCTGATTGTTGCAACGCGCCGCTCATGATAATCGGATTATCCGGCGTACCTTCCGCCATAATTTTTGAACCGCGTCTGATCCATAAAAAGTCAGCGCCTTGTTGGCCAAAGATTTGGGTACCAGGATTAATAGTTAATGTTGCACTATTGGTATTATCACCACCGATAAACACACCACCGGACAGAATCCACTGTATATTTTTGGTCAATGTAATGTCTTGATTGATTTCACCACTTAAAACACACGACCCATCAGTTGGGCCTTGGCTGGCAAAAGACGGGCACCCTTCAAATCGATTATTAACCAATTGATCAACTGTAAAGCGCAATGGATTTGACCCAGGCACTATTCTTAACTTGGCATAAAAATCATCTGCGCCAACCACAATTGAAGGAATATGAATTGCACCAGTGGCTGAATCAAAAACATTGCGTTGTACACCACTTACTGGATTTGCTACATCAGCGGCAACTAATTCCAACGCACCGCCACTGGCTAATTGCAATCGGGCACTAAAGAATGAAGATGATGCGCCATTTAGAACTTCTACAACAGGTAAATCTACGGAAACTGATGAAGAATCAAAAGTTGCTGTGGCTTCAGCATGCCCATTCAATGTGAACGCGCTTAACATCAGCGTAGTTACTAGCTGCAATTTTGTTCGAAATTGTTTTAATCTAATCATGAATTTTCTACCTTAATTTTAAAAGTTTTGGTCATACCAATTTAACAATTGAATATGACAGTGACATGACATTAAGATGAAGATAACGTGACAGTACTAGCTAGGAAGCTGTCCGAGAATAGTGGTCGTAGCGAGGGGAAGTAATTTTGAGACAGATTTTTTGATCATTTGAGGCGAATAGCTGTTCTATTTAACCTAAAATCCTCAGTTGAATGGTGCTTAGAGTGCATTGTTGTTTATTTTTGGCAAGGCGCAGTGAGAAGTGAACGAGTTCACAACGAATTGCAACGCAGAAAAGATAAAGAACAGTGTGCTATAAGCATCATAGCGTAGCTCACCTGTAGAGTGTGTGGCATTTGACAGAATACTTGTTTTATTTCATAAGACTAGACATTTCTGGAGCGATCAACTGAGGATTTTAGGTTTAACGAAAATGATCGGAAAATCTGGCCAAAATAGCTTTCCCGCAGTAGATCACTCTATTCTCGGACAGCCTGACTAGGTATCTAGAAAGACATTCGCACGCTTAAATTAAACTGACGCCCTCGTTTAAATTCACGCGTTATTTCGTCTCCTTGCGTGACCGTTAATTTGTCATTCAACAGATTCCTCATGGTCAAGCGCATCGACATCCATTTGTTTATGTTTTGACTTAAAACAAAATCGAGTTGATTAAATGGTTGCTCATATTTATCCGGTGCGCCAAGTACGCCAGCTGCTACGATACGTTTGCTGGCAATGTTGTAGAGTAAAGTCGCCTGTGTACCCCAGGCAGGATTATCGTAACCGGCTTGGAAATTAACAATTTGGGCTGAGTGGCCCTGTAGTTGCCTACTTGCAGTTGATTGTGCTTGGAGGCTTTCAGGAAGCAGATCAACTTCAGAAGTTGACCAGGTGTAATTTGCACCCGCAAAGAAATTTGTTAAATTAGGATGCACGAAATCCAAATTCTTCAGCACCTCCAACTCGAACCCATAAAGACTCGCTTTATCCGCATTCTGAAAAGTTTGCAATCCGACTCCTGGCAATGTCACCCGTTCTATGGGTTTAGATAGATCTTTCCAGAAAAAACCGGCCAATAGATTCTCATTTGGTGACATATAATATTCCCATCGCAGATCAAAATTTGTAATCTCCGTTTGCATTAAATCTGGGTTACCGGTTGTTTCTTGATTGGTATTCGGATCGGTAAACGGTGCTGGTGATAATTCTCTGAAATCTGGTCGCGAGATTGTCTGACTAAAGCCTGCGCGCAGCTGTTGCTTCTCGGAAAGGGTCAGGGTTGCAGAAACCGATGGCAACATATCGAGCCGATTAATCTCAGTAGTAATTGGCTCGTTCTGATTTGCGACAGATTGAAAGGTCTGAACAAATTGGTCATTTTTCTCCCAACGCAATCCACCAATAATTCTGACTTTATCGTAGAAAGTCGAGTCCAACTTGCCGTAATAAGAAAAGAGGTCTTGCTTCGCATTGTAGCTATCGGTTGGACGGGTCGAATCACGTAACTGAAATCCGTTAGGGCCAATATTATCTGGCTGTAAAATGGCTTCCAAAGAAGATTGTGACAAAATATCCTGATTTCTTGCATCAGGGCCAATCGATGAAAAAACAAAACGCTGAATCGACGAATTTCTGGTCTTATTTTGTGTAATAAAGCCGCCGTTAAGAATGAACTTATAATCTGGCGAGATTTCCAACGGTAATGCAGCATCCATTCGCCAGCTTTGATCTTTATCTGTCAATTCGCCAAAGGATGTCTGATTGCTATCCGGTCTTCTGGAAAAGAAGAAGTCTCCTTGATTATCTTCATCAAAACGATAATCCCTAGTCTTTGGTTCATCTCTTTTTGCCGTTGCATTGGTATACAACCAATCAATTTTCAAATCTTTCGCCCATTGGAAGTGATGCTCGCCTCCGACTTGGTGCATTAACAATTGATTCGAGAAATTCCAAAGTTTAACTCGACGAATATCGGTGACCTCGGCATCGGTAAATCCCTGGCTGACTCTGGTTTCATCTCTTGTCTGTCGAAGAAACATGGTGTTGGCAAAAATACGATGCTGATCCTTATACTCAGCCTCCACCGCCGTATAACCGGTTAATTGCACTTCCCGCCATGAACGTCCTACATTAAAATCCTGGGTTAAGCGTAAACTATCATCAAAGTTATTCCCAGACGAGGCGAATTCTCGATTAATTTCGTTTTGGTTGCGAAACTGTTGATCCCAACCACCAGCGGCAATGTAACCCATACGGTAATCACCGAAGTTAAACACATCCCCGATGGAAGTCTGGAAGCCCGCATCAGGGCCCCGTTTTTTTTCTGTCACATCCCATACATCGGACAAATCTTCGCCTAATCCCTCCAGTTCAGAAGGTGACAGCCCATCTGGATTGAAAATAGTCTGTGGCGATATAGGACCGTCATTTGTCGCTTCGGCAATTGAACCAGGTAAATCACGCGTACCATCATCAAAACCTAAAAAGTCAGTATCTCCACCTTTATAGCTGAGCGCATTAGAAAAAGTTGATTGCGTATTGGCCCCTGTACTTGCGCTGAAATTAAAGAAAAACTCATCTGGAATTCCTCTGGTTCTCATTTCCAGCGTTCCACCAGCAAATTCACCCGGCCGATCGGAAGAATAGGTTTTTTGCACCAAAACACTTTCCAGGATACTGGTTGGAAAAAGATTCAAGGGAACAACGCGCCGGGTCGGATCAGGGCTGGGAATCGCCGCACCATTAACTAGTGTTGATGAAAACCGTTCACCTAGACCTCTAATAAACACAAACTGACCGCCAACCAAGGTCAAACCGGACGCTCTTGTCAGCGCACTGGCTACATCCGATGCACCACTACGACTGAATTGTTCCGCACCCAAGATGGTTGCCACTTCAGATGAGGATTTTTGTTCTTCGATTACAGAAGCCAGCGTGCCGGCCAGGAAAGGTTCTAACACAACATATTCAGCCAACTCGACACCTGCAGGCGTTAATTTAAAACTTAATTCAGTGTTTTGTTCTTTGGTGATTTGTATATTATCTTGTGTTTGGCTGCTGTAAGCGGGATGTAATAGTGAAACACTATAATTTCCCACTGGAATATCAACCGAAACCTGCCCTTGATCATCCGTTCTCAATCTTTCTTGTAGACCGCTGATAATGACTTGAACATCTTTGATCGGCTTGCCCGATTCGACCGACAAGACTTTAGTCATAATGGTGCCGTTCCCTTGTTCCTCGCTTTTTTCTGCTGCGGGCTCGGTTCC
Organism: Nitrosomonas sp.; assembly: GCA_021774195.1. Classification (GTDB taxonomy): domain Bacteria; phylum Pseudomonadota; class Gammaproteobacteria; order Burkholderiales; family Nitrosomonadaceae; genus Nitrosomonas. The sequence goes on from JAJFJJ010000066.1 coordinate 5,287, forward strand.
AACCATCGCGCCAGTTATTGAACTCTCAATATTAAGTAATGGTTCATCGCCCGGCCCATAAAATGTCACAAGCACTTGCACATTTTCTGATGGTCGCAGTGGTAACTCAAAATAAAAAATTTGATCCGCTGTTTTAACTGTGAAATCGTATTCTCCTGGTGGCAATTTCCCGGCTACACTACCATTAGTGTTCGTATGCAAAACAGATTCTTCCTTAACACGCCAACTGTAGACGGATATACTCTCTTCGTTCGTTTCCTCATCCTCAAGTGTAAAAGATTGACTGTTGATAAATAATTCAGCGTCTGCTATCGGCAGCCCATCTTGAAACAAGTGAATTGAGAATTCAGCCTTTTCATTATCACCCCACGCAAATGGACTGATTAATGAGGTAATGAACAATATTGCGCATAACAGGATATTTTGTTTTATTAAAGGCTTTAACATAATCTTTGGTTTCAAAATATATGGCTTTATGTGTTGTGATGTTTAGGCGCAGAAATCCCCTTCAGCGCCCGTGTATATTTTCTAGGGCTAGAATTTTTATTCGTTAAAATTTGCTGATGGCGTTTCTTGTGTAACTAAGGAGGGACAGGCGGGACTGGTTTGAATGATCGTTCTAAACTAATGCAATACATGACGAGTTTTCTATCAGGAAGTGACAAAATAACTGTATTTTTTAGGTACATTGCCATGGTTCGGTTTCACAAATAGCCATGAGTCGGCGAAGCTCAATACCTCTTCTGAATAACTCTGCTTCTTTCAAATGATCTAGATGTTTCTTGGCTGCAGAAAATTGCCCACTTGAGAAATAGGCATAAGCCAATGCATAGCGAATATGTTGATCTTCCAACAACCCGGTTCGATACAAACTGGATTCCATATTCGCAGCGCGTTCGTGTTGTTTTAATGCCAACAGAATAGATAGTCTTTGCTTAAATTTAATCTTCTGATCCTGAACACTTTCATTGAGCGTCAACGCCTTATGAAAGCGACCAGCCCGGCGATAAATTTCTGCTGCCTCAGAGACTAAATCGGCGCTCAGTATTGATGCTTGTTCCAGAATAAACGCGGCTGAATTCAGCTTTCCCTGATCCAAATAAGTGTGTGCTAACAACTTAGCAACTGTTGCATTTCCAGGAAATTGTAAGCGGGCAATTTCCAGAATATTCAATGCTTCCTGATATTGATTACTTAAACGTAGGGCATTACCAATCGCAACATAATCCTCAGCGGCAGCTTTGGATTGTTCAAGGTATTGTCTGCCCAGCTCAGCCGCTTCCTGATACAACGCTAATTGAACAAAATAAAAGACTTTACGTTTTAAAAAACGAAAATCGGCTGGGAATTTCTTTTGGCCCAGATTTAAGGTGTTAATCGCCTTGTCTACTTCTTCTAAATGCCAGTGAGATTGTGCCTTTAAAGCCATCATAGGCGGCGTTTGCGCATGTTCACCAGCTTTGTTTATGGATTGAATGGCATTTTTGTAATCTTTCAGCGCATAATGCACTTGTGCCAAATAAGCAAAAAGCACTAAATCCTGCTGCCCGTTCTTAATTGCCAATTGCAAGCTGTCCCTCGCTGCTACCGAATCATTCAAGTTCATAAAAGCCAAGCCTTGCAAGGTGTAGAACCTTGCCAAATCGGTTTTTTCATCTTGCAAATCGACACTCTGTAATGCCATTAACGCACGGTCATGATGACCATCTCTTAGCATTGCCGCCGCAAGATCAATAAAGTCCGTTGGCTGTGACGTGTTTTCATTCGCCAAGGCAAAAGTGCAACAACACCCAAGGACAAGAATCGTTATACAACGATTGATAGATTTTATTGAGAGAGCATGCATGTGACGTCTTAAACGCTTATCATTAAGATAAATCAAAACGAATCTTTTGTTTTGCCCATACCTTGACAATGTCACCTTTGTATTTGGCTGGCTCAAATTGCCAGGCCCGAATACCTTGTAACGCTGCCGTATCAAATACGCCCGAAGGACTTGACTCCAGCACTTGCACTTGCTTGACAGAACCATCTTCCTCGACCAATACCGACAACACAACATAACCCCTAACACCATTCTTTTTCGCAGAAGGCGGATATCTGAATGATCCGGTAGAGACAGGCCTAGGTGGAACATCGACTAAATCTGCCGTCATCACCGTATTGCCGCTATTTCCCAGCAAACCGTCATCCAAATCGGCGAATGACCCGTCATCAAAGCCAAATAAGCCTAGGTCGATTCCAGAAAGCGCGGTATTTAAACCTTTAAATGGCGCCGGTGCTTGTGGGCGTGACACTTGTTTCTTCGGTTCAACTTTTTTAATCTTCTTTTTGGGTTCTTTCTTGATCTCCTTAGCCATACTAATTTGTGTCACTTCTTGCGCAGGCTTTTTGTCAATTTTTCCGATATATTGATTCATCGCCAGGATCAGGCCAAAAACCAGGATCGGACCTAAAATCATCGAAAGTCCTGCTACCCAGTGTTGATTTAACTTTGTCTTTTGCATTTTGCTTTACCCCGCTTCTTTTTTAGTTGCAACACCGACACTTTCTGCTCCTGCTAAACGCGCCTGATCGACCACTTCGACCAATCGACCCGCAGGAACCCCCTCATCAGTCACAACCAACACCACTTTGCTGGTTGATGTACTTAACAAATCCCGTAACTTGCTTTGTATTAGCCATAGCCGTACCGGCTCACCATCCATATAGGTATCACCACTTTGGTCGACAAATAAGCGAATCGCTTTGCTCGAAGCGGCCACCGCGCTGCTGGCCTTGGGTCGCTCCAGCTCCAATTTCATGTCTTTCACAAAGGTTGTCGTAACCATAAAAAAGATCAGCAGAATAAAGACAATATCAATCATGGGTCCGATATCGATGGTTGCATCGGCTTCAATTGGTTCGTTATATTTCATGGTGTAAGTTTCTCGTTGGGTGATTGATCACAGTCCGTCTGCACAAAAGTTCTCTTATTTGGTAAAGATCACGTTCAATTTGCTGCTGTTTTTTATAGAGCATGCTATAGATTAAAAGACCTGGAATGGCGACAGCCAAACCCATTTGAGTCGACATGAGTGCTTGTGAAATACCGCCTGCAATACCACCGGATTGGGTGAACAACGCCATAGCAGCCAAGGAGTCAAACGTTTCGATCATGCCGATTACGGTTCCTAACAAACCCAGTAAGGGAGAAATGACAATGATCGTTTTTGTCATAACAGAAAACTTTCTAATTTCCCTTTTATACTCATAAAACACTTCATCCAGATGTCGGCGAAGATTCTTAACCCCTTTCTTCTTTAAGGCGATACCGTGTTTTACCGCCTGCTCAACAATATTTGAAGTTGGTTTATCACTGTTTACCGCGTAGAAATCCAACATGTCACGAATTCCCATCGCATTCGATTCTTTCATGACCCAGAACCGGTACCCCAATCCATACCAAAGCAGTAATGCACAGAAAAACAATGGCAGCATGACGGCACCACCGGCCTCAAATAACCCCTTGACCTGGAAAACAACTTCATCAAAATTTATCAGCATGTTGATACCCTTAATGTGCCGGGTTACTCAAAGCCAATGACCCTGTCCCTTCTGCAAGTTCATTGAAACGTTCCGAGTCGGGTTTGCCTAGAAAAACATTCGTTACTCTAAGCGCCGCATGCTCCATGTCACGTTTAATATTTTTCGCCCAAGCGGACAATAAAGACCCCATTAACAAAGCCGGAATGGCAATGATCAGACCGAGCTTGGTGGTGACCAATGCAATCGAAATCCCCCCGGAAAGTAACTTGGGGTCCCCGGTCCCAAATTCGGTAATGACATCAAATGTGGCGATCATTCCCGTAACCGTACCTAACAAACCCAATAAAGGAGAAACAGATGCGATCACCAGAATGGCAGACCCAAAACGATCTAGCGGGCTAGATTCCTGCAAGATGGCCTCATGCACCACACTCTCCATATGATCTCTGTCATCTTTAAGGTGCAACAAGGTATTTGATAAAACCCGAGATATCGCAGATGAACCCTCATCACACCTTTTCCTGGCTTCATCGATATCACCGTCAACAACTTGCTGTATGACCTGATCAGTCAGTTGTTTCGTGTTTGCACTATTGGATTGCAACAGATAGGCCCGGATTAGCACCAGTAATCCGGCAAAGCCCCCCAGTGACACGATAATCCAGCCGATAATTCCTCCTGAATTAATGATGCCAAGAATAGTTTTCTCAGGAGACTCATCAATGGCTGCAGTACGTGATTCAAATAAAAATAGTTTTAATAAATCTGGCTGCTGATTGTTGCTCAACGCAAGCGCTGTATCTGCACTCGGCTCTTTCCAAATTTTGAATGCGCCGCCACCGGCTGGAACTAAACTGCCGCTGCCTTCATCACTGACACCATAGGCCGCGATGTTGCCTAACTGGATCATCTTTCCTTGAACCTGCTTACCATTTTCCAGGAAAAACTCACCGGCATTAGCCTGTATTGCTCCCAAGCCATGGACTAGTGACAACGCCTGTTTAAATAAATAACCAACCTTTGCTGCATCGTTGCCTTCTGTATCTTTAAGCGATGCCGGAAATTCGATATCGTGATTCTGCAATGCCGCTTCAGCCTGTGAATAAGTTATCTCCAATGAATCATTGCGCTCACTAATTGCTGCTCCAGTACGCTCAGCATCTGATAATTGCGCATTAAGCTGGTCAATTCTGGCAGAACGATCTACCGATCCCCGTTCCAGCACGCTGATTTGATTACTTAGCTTTTGTGCTTCACCTTTGGTGCTAGCTTGATATTTTCTTAGCCGCTCAGACAACTCACGTTTTTGTGCTTCCAAAAAAGCATATTCACGTTTGTAAGCAGTTTCCAGATTAGTAAGTTGCTGACTCACCTGATTCTGTGGTGATTGAGTAGCCTGCTCAACAACCGCCCCTGGTTTTGCGCTGGGAACCGGCGCAGTTGAATCTTGCTGGGAAACGGACGAATGATCTTCAGTAGCAATAGCAAGACCTTCTGAGGAAATAAACAGCAGCAGTAAGAACAGTATTATTTTCATTTTTTTAATGGATTTGGTAATTCAAAGTAACCTTGTCGAATTTGTTTCTTCAACGCATCAAATAATTTCGCAATCCGCTCAACATCACCTGTAGTATTGGTTGTTTCAAATCGCCATTCATTATTATCGGTTCGGCGTGCCATACCCGCCCGATTATCTCGGGTTTGGAAAAACAAAAATACTGAGCCTAATTTGGCAATATCAACCAATACTTTCTCGCCATCCAAAGTAATGGTTTGCTGATAGATACCGTTCTCACGGCTCAAGCGAATCTCATCTTCGATTAATGCCCAAGCTTGGTTAACAGCTCTATTCGAGTCGATTAACTCATTCTTAAGTTCAGTTTCCAACGCTTCAATCGACTTGATGCGGTCATCAGTCTTAAAAGGAAATCCGGTTAAAATTTGCTGTTTAAAATCGGCTAAAATATCAAACAAAACCGGCTTCAATAGCGCCCCGGATTGCTCTGCCTGCTTGGAATCGGCAGTTGTTTTTTCTATCGAATGTTCCAGTTTTTCGATACTCATTTTTTGCCTTCTTTCTTCCACACTTAAATCTGCCAGCTGTGATGAAAGTGAAACAATTTTGCTGCTATGATTTTCCTTCTGGACATCCAACTGAGTCTGCAACTCTTCAACTTCACCGCGAATCTTTGCCAAAGATTTAGCCAGATTATCTAAGCTATTGCCTACGGATGAAGCCGAAAACAATAACGTCCCGATCAATCCAATGAATAACGCGGTCTTCTTCAAAAATTGTTTAAACATAAATAAGATTTGTGATTAAAATTCGATGTATTCGGTCTTTTTGTATCGCTCCCGCCAACCTACTTCACATCAGTTAATGCTTGCATCGTACTAATCAAATATTTCATTTTCATGACACTGGCATGAAAATGGATTACTGAATTACTGCACTGGAGAATAATTGGGAATCACTTTTGCTTTTATGTGAATAAAACTTCGAATGGAGAATGCAGGCTGGCAATGAACTCGATGAGCGATAAATATAAAATCTCCGAAGCATTTGTCATCATGTTGCTTCATATCTGAAATTGCAACATAGCGATGCCAAATGACCGCGTTATGGCAGATCAATGAAGTTTATATGAGACCTATATTTACATCATATTGATGCAGTACTAATCTATATTGCGTTACAGAAAAAAGGGTTGTCATGAAAATGTAATAATGCTGAGATAAGATTCCAAAGTATTAAAAACATACTTTTCAAAAAGAGAATCGCTAATGGCAGTCACTATATTGGTTGTTGAAGATGAGCCCGCGATACAGGAACTTATTTCGCATAATTTAAAACGGGCGGGCCATGATACTTTATGCGCTGATGATGCCGAGCAAGCCATATCAATGGTGAATAATGTTTTACCGGATTTAGTGTTGCTTGATTGGATGTTGCCCGATATGAGTGGTATTGAGTTTGCTCGCAAACTAAGACGTGAATCACGGACGCAATCTGTGCCCATCATTATGCTAACGGCAAGAGTTGAAGAGCAGGATAAAATTCTTGGGCTTGATGCCGGTGCTGATGACTATATTACTAAACCATTCTCACCACGTGAACTCATTGCACGCATTAAGGCAGTATTGCGCCGACGCTTGCCGGAAATGTCGGATGAAATTATTGCGCTCGGCGGGTTAAAACTCGACCCCACAACACATCGAGTTTTTGTTTATTCAATCAAGGACCCATCAAAATTAACCGAATTTACGCTGGGACCAACGGAATTTCGTCTGCTGCATTTTCTAATGGCACATAAAGAGCGAGTTCATACCCGGGCACAGTTGCTTGACCGAGTCTGGGGTGACCATGTATTTATTGAAGACCGGACCGTAGACGTGCATATCCGTCGGTTACGCAAAGCACTTGAGGATATTGGCAAAGATGGCCTTGTACAGACGGTACGTGGAACAGGGTATCGGTTTTCAATAGAATCAGCTATGGAAACCGCTTCCACGGCGGGCTAACCGGATCTTACTCGTCTTGTTTTTTTAAAGATCTTAGCAAAACAAGGATTCGCACTCAATTTACCAACAAACAATAAACTTATAAGTTATCGCCTTAAACATAGCAATCTGGTGCAGTATCATGCTAAATACTGATAAACCGATTTTCAGCATTAAAACTCCAATAATGAGCTGGATCTCCTGATAGGTGACAGGATATCAATTGTCAGTCAATAAACATGCAGGTACACTGTAAAAAGATTTACTGATTTTTGATTGTCGAAAATCAACAAAAAATTCATTTTATTTTGTACAAAGGAGTTTCTTGATGAGAAAAATAGTTCAATTGTCTTTGGCACTTTCATGCTTATTTCTTTTCTCTTCACAAGCTGTTGCAGGCCCTGGCTATATCAGCAATTCAGGTGAGAAATTTGTCAATGGTATTGCCAATGTCACAACGGGTGTTATTGAACTTCCAAAGAATATAATATTAACCACACAAAATGATGGGATTGCACACGGCGTGACCGTCGGTATCGTGACAGGCGTGATGCATACTGTTGCTCGCACCATTATTGGCGCATTAGATGTCGTAACATTTATGGTCCCCACTCAGCCATCAATCCGGCCCAATTATGTATGGGAAGATTTTTCAACGGAAACTTCCTATTGATTAAACCTAATAAAAAACGCCACATATTTCGTATGTGGCGTTTTTTATTTATCGCTGTGCTTCAAGCGCGGCAATTCTGTCTTCTAGCGGCGGATGAGACATGAACAAGTATTTTGCCCCTGTACCAATTCCACCGGATACGCCAAATGCTGCCAATTGATCCGGCAAATGCGGTTGTTTAACCGTCGATTGCAATCGACGCAATGCAGCAATCATTTTTTCTCTACCGGCAAGACTCGCCCCACCTGCATCGGCACGAAACTCCCGTTGACGGCTAAACCACATCACAATAATACTGGCCAAAACACCCAAAACAATCTCCGCAACAATGGCGGCAATCCAGAAAGCCGGGCCATGACCATGCTCCGTTTTGAACACAACACGATCCACCGTGTGCCCGATCACACGTGACAGAAAAATCACAAAGGTATTCACCACACCCTGTATCAACGCCAAAGTCACCATATCACCATTGGCCACATGACTCACCTCGTGCGCCAGTACGGCCTCAGCCTCATCCTGACTCATGGTATTTAGAAGCCCGGTGCTAACAGCAACCAACGCATTGTTCCGGGACATGCCGGTAGCAAATGCATTCACATCCGGCGCATTGTATATCGCCACCTCAGGCATACCAATCCCGGCCATTTCCGCTTGCCGTTGCACGGTCGTCACCAACCAGTGTTCTTGTTTATTGCGCGGCATTTCGATCACTTGTGCGCCAGTAAAACGCTTGGCCGTCCACTTAGACATCGCCAACGACATAAAGGAACCGCCGAAACCAAAAACCGCTGCAAACAATAATAGGGAATTGATATCCAAACCAACGCCCTGCTCATCCAATATTCTCTCGAAACCAAATAATCGCAATGTGATACTGAGTACCACAATAATTGCCATATTGGTCGCCAGAAAAAGAAAAATTCTTTTCATTGATAAACTCCGTAAAAAACCGAACTGACTGACTAAAACCTGAAAATTACATTTTTTATTCTTAGTTACACGAAAGGACAAAACAAACTATCAAACTTATTATGATGGCTATTTACTAGTTTTCAAGTATTAAAATGAAACACATCGTTGAACCTAAAATCCTCAGTTGAATGGTGCTTAGAGTGCATTGTTATTTATTTTTGGCAAGGCGCAGTGGGGCGTAATAACGTGTTATTACAACGAATTGCAACGTAGCAAAAGATAAAGAACAGTGTGCTATAAGCGTCATAGCGTGGTTCATCTTTAGGGTGCGTAACATTCGACAAAATATTTGTTTTATTTCATAAGACTGGCAAATACTGAAGCGATCAACTGAGGATTTTAGGTTGAACCTAAAAACCGCAGTTGAATGGTATTTAGAGTGCGTTGTTCTTTATTTCTGACAAGGCGCGATGAGGAGTGAATCAGTTCACAACGAATTGCAACGCAACAACAGAAGAGAAAGGAGTGTGTACTATTACTATCAAATATGGTTCACCCTTGAAGGGGTGACATATCTATAAAGACAGTCTATCTCATTAGATCAGCCAACATGAAACAATCAGCTGAGAATTTAGGAGTACCGTTTGATACTGGAAAAGTATAGTAGATGACTTGAATCGGCGCTATGGGTATAAAACCGTATTATGAGAACTGGACAGAAATGTGCTTGATGAACTAGGCTCGACAATATGAAATAATATTTCATCCTGTTTGATCATTCCCAGATCAGCACGAGCACGCTCTTCTATCGCATCAAGACCTTGTTTCAGGTCATTAACCTCCGCCGCCAGAATCATATTACGATTCTGTAACCGGAGGTTCTCCTCTCGTGCTGCAATCACTTCTTGATCCGCCACCCATACTTTTAGCCAACTGCCTTTTCCTAACCACAGCGGATACTGTAGCAAAGCAATCAGCATAAATAATATGAATGCCAGTAACTTCATTATTTCAACTGATAAAAGGCCTTCCGGCCAGCATAACTAACGGTATCGCCCAAATCTTCTTCGATACGCAGTAATTGATTGTATTTCGCCAAACGATCAGATCGTGAAAGCGAACCGGTTTTAATCTGAAGTGCGTTAGTAGCCACCGCTATATCGGCGATCGTGGTGTCCTCCGTTTCACCGGAGCGATGTGAAATAACAGCTGTATAACCTGCACATTTTGCGGTTTCAATAGCTGCCAATGTTTCAGTCAATGTGCCAATTTGGTTTACTTTAATTAAGATGGAATTAGCAACACCGCGCTCAATTCCTTCACGCAGTATTTTTTCATTGGTGACAAAAACATCATCACCGACCAATTGAACTGATTTGCCTAATTTCTGAGTCAACAATTGCCATCCATCCCAATCATGCTCACTCATGCCATCTTCAATGCTGATGATTGGATATTTATCTACCCATGTCGCCAGATAGTCGACAAACTGCGCTGAAGTTAACTGCAAACCGTCTGAGCCCAGGTGATATTTACCATCCTGATAAAATTCCGAACTGGCGCAATCAATACCGATCGCCACCTCTGTACCGGGTTGATAGCCAGCCTGATCAATCGCTTGCACAATTAATTGCAGCGCCGCCTCATTATCCGCTAAATTAGGAGCAAACCCTCCTTCATCACCGACTGTCGTTGGCATACCCTTATCATTCAGCAATTTTTTAAGTGTATTAAACACTTCTGCGCCACAACGAACCGCATCACGAAAGTTTGCTATCCCAAATGGGATAATCATAAATTCCTGCATGTTAATATTGTTGTTGGCATGTGCACCGCCATTGACCAGATTCATCATCGGAACCGGCATGGACATATGCGCAGCACCACCGAGATAGCGGTATAGTGGCAATCCAGATTCTTCGGCAGCAGCCTTGGCAACGGCCAGTGAAACAGCCAACATCGCATTGGCGCCTAGTCTTGATTTATTATCCGTACCATCAAGATCTATCAGGGCTTGATCAATGAAGTTTTGATCCACTGCATCCAGTCCCATCAATGTCTCGCAAATTTCGGTATTCACATTTTCTACCGCTTTGAGTACCCCTTTACCAGAATAGCGTTGCCCATCCCCATCTCTCAGCTCAACCGCCTCTTTGGTGCCAACCGATGCGCCTGACGGAACCGATGCGCGACCAAGAACCCCCGATTCCAACAGCACATCCGCTTCTATGGTTGGATTACCGCGAGAATCTATAATTTCACGGGCGATGACATCTACTATTGCACTCATGCTACTTTTTCCCTGTATTTTATTTGTTAGCTTACTTAGTTAGTGTTATTTCTGATATTAATTCTGTAACTTCTCGTATTTTATAACATATCGACTTAGCTCAAAAGTGCTAATTACATCAATTTTCGCACTTAATTAAAACACTCTTGGCGCATCAATTAGTACACTTCTTTTTTCCCAATGGAGGGCAAGTCCTATTTGTCTCAGGTACTACAAATTTCCTCCAGCAGCTTGCTTTACTTTTTCTTCTGCGCCAAGCTGTTTATTCGAATAGTCGATAGCCGCTTTGATAAAAGACTTGAATAGTGGGTGGCCGGTTTTAGGCGTAGAGGTAAACTCAGGATGAAACTGACATCCAAGAAACCAGGCGTGATCAGTTTGAGGTAACTCAATCATCTCACACAGCTCTTCCCCCATAGACAAACCACTAACACAGAGCCCTTCTTTTTCCAGCGTTGGCAAATACGTACCGTTCACTTCGTAGCGATGACGATGACGCTCTGTAATTTTATCAGCGCCATAAACTTTCCTGGCTAATGAATCTTTCTTTAGCATGCATTCTTGGCTACCCAAACGCATGGTGCCGCCAATATCTGAATCTTTACTACGCGTTTCAATTCGACCATCTCGCGTACGCCATTCGGTAATTAAACCAATCACAGGATAAGGTGTATTAGGGTTAAACTCGGTACTGTGTGCGCCTTCCATGTTACATTTATTGCGCGCATATTCAACCACTGCCAATTGCATACCAAGGCAAATACCCAAGTAAGGAATGCTGTTAATACGAGCATAATGAATGGCTTTTATCTTGCCTTCTACACCTCGTTTACCAAAACCACCAGGCACTAAAATTGCGTCAACATCAGACAAACAATCAGTACCGAATTTTTCGATATTTTCTGAATCGACGTAAGTAATATTAATTTTACTGCAGGTATGAATTCCCGCGTGTATTAATGCCTCAGATAACGATTTATAGGATTCAGTGAGATCGACATACTTCCCAACCAAGGCAATCGTTACAGTAAATTTCGGATGTTCCAGTGCGTGTACTAATTTCTTCCAGACACTTAAATCAGCAGGCTTTGCCAGAATATTCAGTTTATGACAAATAATCTCATCCAGCATTTGTTCATGCAGCAAAGCCGGTATTTTATAGATGCTATCGACATCAATTGCCGAAATAACGGCTTCTTCACTGACATTCGTAAAAAGCGCGATCTTGCGACGTTCATCCTGCGGCAAATCATGGTCTGAACGACATAACAATACGTCGGGCTGTATTCCAATCTCGCGTAACTCTTTAACCGAATGTTGTGTTGGCTTGGTTTTTAACTCACCGGCAGAAGCAATGTACGGCAACAAGGTCAGATGAATAAAACAAGTATCATTACGAGGGTTTTGTACCGCCATTTGACGAATGGCTTCCAAAAAAGGCAGTGATTCGATATCACCCACGGTACCGCCAATTTCAATTATAGCGACTTGAGCCGTACCCACACCCGCCTGGATAGAACGCTTAATTTCATCGGTAATATGGGGAATCACTTGAACCGTGCCGCCAAGGTAATCTCCCCGGCGTTCTTTACGTATGACACTTTCATAAATCTGACCCGTGGTGAAATTATTGTGCCGAGTCATTTTGGTGCTAATGAAACGCTCATAATGTCCTAAATCAAGATCTGTTTCTGCACCATCTTCAGTAACAAAAACTTCACCATGCTGAAACGGGCTCATGGTGCCCGGATCCACGTTGATATACGGATCAAGTTTAAGCATCGTCACGCTGATACCGCGTGTCTCCAGTAGTGCTGCTAAGGACGCGGCAGCAATACCCTTGCCTAAGGAAGATACGACACCGCCGGTTACAAAAACATACTTGGTCATGATTGACTAAAAAAGAAAATAGGATGAATTCTTGTAATAAATAAGCAGCGTTTGTATGGCATTTGATTGGATACTAGCATCCAGTGTTGTTAGCGAATTTCAGTGAGTAACCTATTCATCATTTGTTCGGCCTGATTTCGATAACCACTGCCAAAAAGATTCAAATGATTAAGCACATGATATAGGTTATAAATTTCTTTCCGCACATTATACCCGGAATCTATTGGATATTCATGCCGATAAGCAGAATAAAAGTCATTAGAAAAGCCGCCGAATAATTCAGTCATGGCGAGATCAGCTTCACGATCCCCATAATACACTGCCGGATCAAACAAAACAGGTTTCCCCGTATCATCATAACTATAATTGCCACCCCACAAATCGCCATGCAACAACGAAGGTTGCGGTGAAATATTATCGAAAAAAAGATGCAAATCGGATAAGGTCTGCGCCCCGAGGCTTTGCAGTTTCCCATTGTAGCCATTGGCCTTGGCCAAATCTAGCTGATACCCTAAGCGGAGTTTGCGCCAGAAATCGACCCAATCTGATTTTTGGGTATTGATCTGCGGTGTATTTCCTATTGTATTATTTCTCACCCAACCAAATTGTTCGGCATAAACACGATGCATCGCAGCCAAACCAGCGCCTAACTCAGCAGCGCTTGATCGCGCTGTATGGCCCAATTCAATAAATTCCAAAACCAGCCAAGCAACACGATCATTTTTACCCCAACAAAGTGGAATTGGCACACGCAAAGCAGCGGATTGGCTGATCTCCTGCAACCCAGCTGCCTCCGCCTCGAACATTGGCAAACTTGCCGCTTGATTTAATTTAACAAAATAACGTTCTTCCTGATTAGCGATACAGTAGGCCTGATTGATGCAACCGCCACCAATCACATTGACCTTCTCGGCATTAAACAGCCTACCGGATGACGTGGAGATTTGCGCCGCAATTTCAGTCCAATCTTGCATAATTTATGGATTACAACCCTATCTAAGCCAACCCTTTCCTAGCCTTATCAATCGCAGCAGCCACTTGCTCAGGTGCAGTGCCACCGATGTGATTGCGACTTTTCATCGAACCATCCAAAGTTAGAATTGCAAAAATATCTTGCTCCACTTGCGCAGAAAACATCTGCAACTCTGCAAGCGTTAGATCACTCAGGTCACAAGCCTTTTGTTCGGCATACTGTACCGTTTTTGCAACAATCTCATGCGAATCTCTAAAAGGCACACCTTTTTTGGTTAAATAATCAGCCAGATCTGTCGCCGTTGCATAACCCCGCATGGTCGCCTGCTGCATGGCGTCAGGATTGACACGCACACCGGTTAACATGTCGGCATAAATACGCAGGGTATCGACCAATGTATCAACGGTATCAAAAAGCGGCTCCTTATCCTCCTGGTTATCCTTGTTATAAGCCAGTGGCTGCGCTTTCATCAAAGTCAATAGCGCAACCAAATGCCCATTAATACGGCCTGTTTTTCCGCGCACCAATTCCGGCACATCAGGATTTTTCTTTTGCGGCATAATGGACGAACCAGTACAAAAACGATCCGCTAATTCAACAAAACCAAAGGAGGGACTCATCCATAAAATCAGCTCTTCGGACAAACGAGACAAATGAGTCATCACCAAAGACGCACAGGAACAAAACTCAATGGCAAAATCCCGGTCCGAAACCGCATCTAATGAATTGGCACAAACCCCATCAAAACCCAATTCCTTCGCAACCATTTCACGCTCAATCGGATAACTGGTGCCCGCTAATGCAGCAGCACCGAGCGGCAGCTGGTTAACACGTTTCCGACAATCGGATAAACGTTCAACATCACGCTTTAACATTTCAAAATACGCCATTAAGTGATGCCCAAAGGAAACCGGTTGCGCGACTTGCAAATGAGTGAAGCCAGGCATTACCGTATTGGTATGCTTCTCCGCAAGATCTAACAGTGCTCGTTGTGTTGCTTTAATCAAAGCAACAATTTGATCGATTGATGCCCTTAAAAACAAACGAATGTCAGTCGCCACCTGATCATTCCGTGAACGTCCTGTGTGTAGACGTTTGCCCGCATCCCCCACTAATGCAGTCAAACGTTTTTCAATATTTAAATGGACATCCTCCAATTCTTGCAACCAAACAAATTGATTATCCTGTATTTCGTCTTTTATCTGATTTAAGCCATCTATAATGGCTGTTAAATCCTCTTGACTAATAATTCCTTTAGCTGCAAGCATTTTGGCATGAGCCTGAGAGCCTTGAATATCATACTCAGCCAATCGATAATCAAAACCTATGGATGCGGTATAGCGTTCAACCAATTCCGATACTGGCTCGCTAAACCGTCCCGACCAGGTTTTTTTATTGTTTTCCACTGATGAGTTTTTCTCCACTTAAATTGTTATAATCCTATGCTAGGAGCATAACCGCCCAAAGCGAATTTATTTTTTTACGTCTACTCTACTGCTTTAGGTGGCAAACTCCTTGCCGCATTAATTATAAAACAAAACATATCAGTGATGATTTTTCGATCTAATATTAATGGTTGAGGAACAATTTAGTATCATTATTGCCAATAGCGCTCATGATCATCGAAATTTTAATGTGCTCTGCTTTCACTTCCATAAGGATTAGTGGATAATTAGAGCTTTTCCCCTGTCACAAAAACAAGGAGCTATCCATGACGGATGAGAACAAGCAAAATGAAAATAAACCAACTTATGCCGAACAGTCAAACACTGGACAAGCAAAGGCCAAAACACTGTTTTCAGTTTTAAGTGAAAAGTTTGAGCCGCTTGCTAAACTTCCAGAAACAAAATTGCCTGCATGGTATGGTTTGGCATTTTTGGCCATAATCGTCGTAATATTTGCTTGGAAACAAATTGCTGTCGGTAAAGTTGAGGCCGATATGAACAAACAGCTTGAGAGTGAGCGCGTCTTAATCACTCAACAAGCACGTGAATATGCTGATGAGCAATACGTTCAAGAAGAAGTACGCTTTGGACAAGTACTATCTTGGGCGGTAAGAGGCGAACTAATTCGCAACAATTTAGACCAGGTTGAACAGTTTCTAAACGAAATAGTCAAGATGAAAGACACAGAACGAGTTGATTTAATTGATGATAACGGTCAACTCATGATTTCCACCGATAAGCGTCACGAAGAAGCAGAAGCAGGAGATTTATTCTCTGATGCAATTCTGCAAGAGCGCAAAATCACCGTTCATTCTGACATTGACGGCAAGAAATTGCTAACCGTTCCAGTAATGGGCTTGAATGATAGACTCGCAATCATTGTGATTAGTTACAACATACCGGCTTTATGATTAAAGAACCGGTCTCAATTTAAGCTTTTTAATACGCCAGCGGCGCATTAAAACAAATTGACAACGACCTTACGGGTCGTTCAGCCACTCAAAAGGCCCTTGGTTAACCAAGGGCCTTCTAGTACTCCTTCAATTTGATATTTTAGGGTGCAGTTAGCTTTTCAGGGTTACTGGCAAGGCAGGTCTTGTAGGCAATGGCCACTCCCTTGTCAAGAGGCCTAACACCGCCAGTGGCGCTGAAAAGCTAACCCGAAGGGCGCTCACAAAATGTCCCATCACTGCGTTGCAGCACTTGCTAAGGGAATAACCCTTGTCAGCGTGCTGCGCCTTGTGACGAAACATTTTGTGAGCGCTGTATCCTAAAATATCAAATTGAAGGAGTACTAGCTTCCACGCCGAATCTGCGCACCCACTTCTGACAATTTCTCCTCAATCCGTTCATAACCACGATCAAGGTGATAGATCCGGTCAATAATCGTTTCTCCTTGCGCAACAAGCCCAGCAATCACTAGACTAGCAGAAGCACGCAAATCAGTAGCCATCACGTTGGCACCATCAAGTTCAGGAATGCCATAAACAATTGCTGTATGTCCCTCAACCTCAATATTCGCACTCATACGCTTTAATTCCTGAACATGCATAAAGCGGTTCTCAAAAATAGTCTCACTGATCACAGCCGTTCCGGTTGCAACACAATTCATCGACATAAACTGTGCTTGCATATCTGTCGGAAAAGCTGGGTACGGTGCGGTACGCAAGTTAATCGCCTTTGGCCTGCCATTCATTTTTAATCGAATCCAATTATCACCTGTTTCAAGATCCGCTCCCGCCTCTTGAACTTTAGCCAGCACCGCATCGAGCAAATGAGGAAAAGTATTTTTTAAACAAACATCGCCACCTGCAGCCACGCCTGCAACTAAGAACGTGCCCGTCTCAATCCGATCAGGCATCACCGTATGCTGAGTCCCGTGCAGTGCTTTAACGCCCTCAATCGTAATCACATCACTGCCCGCACCGGATATCTTGGCACCCATTGCAATCAAACAATTAGCAAGATCAATAATTTCCGGTTCTCGCGCAGCATTCTCCAAGATGGTTGTTCCTTTAGCTAACGACGCTGCCATCATTAGGTTTTCAGTACCAGTTACCGTCACAATATCCATGACGATACGCGCACCACGCAATTGCTTTGCAACCGCATGAATGTAACCATGCTTAATACTGATTTCAGCACCCATGGCCTGCAACCCTTTGATATGCTGATCAACCGGACGCAAACCAATTGCACACCCGCCAGGCAATGAAATGGTCGCCTCCCCCGTCCGTGCAAGCAAAGGGCCTAATAATAAAATAGCCGCACGCATGGTTTTAACCATTTCATAGGGCACCACGGGATTGACTAAATTCGAAACCGTTAATTCAACCTCTGCAACCTCCGATCGATTATTAGTTATAATCTCCGCACCCATTTGCTCCAATAGTGACAACATGGTTGTGACATCTTGCAACAGCGGCACATTCTTAATACACAATGTATCTGTAGTCAGTAATGTTGCACATAAAACAGGAAGCGCAGCATTTTTTGCGCCTGAAATATTAATTTCACCATGTAGTGGTTTCCCACCCTGGATGATCAGTTTCTGCATGGAATTTAAGGGTTAAGTTAGTAATTAATTGAAGGGATCAAATGAAACCAGGTTGAAATGTACTCTAGATCATTGCATCATAGCGTAACTGAAGACTTTCCAATAAATGTACTATAACAAAAAATCAGTTTAACTTACCGTTAGGAGACAAAATGATCAAACAAATAATTCAGACCCATGATGCGCCACAAGCAATTGGTACTTACTCACAAGCCGTCCGCATCAGCGGTGGAGATACCGTTTATATGTCAGGACAAATTGGTCTGGATGCTGTAACCATGCAAATGGTAAACGGGATTGAAGCGCAAATCCAACAGGTTTTCTTAAATCTCAAAGCAGTCGCCACAGCCAGCGGCGGCGATCTAAATAATATTGTCAAATTAAATATCTTCCTTACTGATCTCGACAACTTTGCATTAGTCAATGAAATTATGGCCACTTACTTCGCAAAGCCCTACCCCGCACGTGCCGCAATCGGTGTAAAAGCATTACCGCGCGATGCTTTGGTAGAAATGGATGCGGTTATGGTGTTGTAATATTAAATCGAGATCAAAGCAACTCATTGACTAAGCATGTCTCAGCGGCAGCTTCACTTACCGCAAATAAGAATGTACAGGACAAGCTGTCTCGTTTGGGTATCAATAATGCATTGGACCTAATATTGCACCTGCCGATTCGCTATGAAGACGAAACCCATTTATTCCCAATCAATGACGCACCACTAGGCCAACAGATACAAGTAGAAGGGGTCATCATTCACAGTGAAGTAGTGGTGCGACCACGTCGTCAACTCGTCTGTCAGGTGGAAGACAACAGTGGCGTCTTAGTGATGCGCTTTCTGAATTTTTACGGCAGCCAGATTAAATCTTATGCCGTAGGAAAACGGGTTCGGCTATTGGGTGAAATCCGTGATGGTTTTTTTGGTACTGAAATGGTCCATCCGAAATGCCGTATCGTACAGCCCGGTGAGCCACTGGAAAGCGCCATGACACCAGTCTATCCCACAACAGCGGGTCTTACCCAAAAAGTCTTAAGTAAGCTTATCGGGCAATCATTAAAGGTGCTACAAAAAGAGGAAAACTTAACAGAAACGCTACCGGATAAAATAATTAACCAATACCAATTAGATAGTCTTGAAGAAAGCGTGATGCTTTTGCATCACCCGCCCCCAGACGTATCAATTGAAGCGTTACAAGCACGCACACACCCAGCATGGCAACGGATTAAGTTTGATGAATTACTGGCACAACAGTTGTCTATGCGCTTACATTATCAACAACGCCGTAGTCATTCAGCACCTACCCTAATCAAAAAACGGCAATTATCAGAAGCATTACTGACACAGTTTTCTTTTAAGTTGACCAAAGCACAGCAAAAAGTATCGGCTGAAATCAACCATGATTTATCATTGCCGCACCCCATGCAACGTTTACTTCAAGGCGATGTCGGCAGTGGAAAAACCATTGTCGCGGCATTGGCTGCTTTACAAGCGATGGAGAATGGTTATCAAGTCGCGATGATGGCCCCAACGGAAATTTTAGCGGAGCAACATTTTCAAAAATTATCTGCTTGGTTTGAGCCTTTGAGTATTACTGTTGTTTGGCTGTCCGGCAAACAGAAGAAAAAAGAAAGAAACGCGGCTTTAGCAGCCATTGAGTCTGGAGAGGCCATGCTAGCCGTCGGCACCCATGCTTTGTTCCAGGCACACGTGCTGTTTCAGCAATTAGGGTTAGCCATCATTGATGAGCAGCATCGTTTTGGCGTGCATCAACGCCTGGCTTTGCGTATGAAAGGCATGCAATCCGATCATGTGCCACATCAATTAATGATGAGCGCCACACCGATTCCCCGAACCTTATCGATGAGTTACTTTGCTGACTTGGATGTCTCCATTATTGATGAATTACCACCCGGCAGAACATCAATCGTCACCAAGTTGATTGCCGACAACCGCCGTGATGAAATTATTCAGCGTGTTGAGCAGGCTTGCCAGCAAGGTAAACAAGTTTATTGGGTATGTCCATTGATCGAAGAATCGGAAACTTTACAATTGCAAACCGCGATCGATACCTATGAAAATATCAGCCAAACCTTCCCGGATTTAAAAGTGGGACTGGTACACGGGCGCCTGCCAACACAGGAGAAATCAGCCATGATGGCGCAATTCAAGCAAGGGGAAATCCAGTTATTGGTTGCCACCACGGTTATTGAGGTCGGTGTGGATGTGCCGAATGCGTCATTAATGGTGATCGAAAATGCAGAACGCATGGGATTATCGCAATTGCATCAATTGCGCGGTCGCGTCGGTCGCGGCACCGATGCCAGCGTATGTGTGCTGATGTACCAAAGACCGCTATCCGAAATTGCACGCAAACGCTTGAAAATCATTTACAAACATACCGACGGTTTTGAAATTGCGCGCCAAGATTTACACTTACGTGGCCCCGGAGAGTTTCTCGGTGCGCGACAAAGTGGTATGCCAATGCTTCGATTCGCTGACCTGGAACAGGACATCGAATTACTGACTAACGCACAAATGGCTGCCGATGAAATGCTGCAACACTTCCCAGAATCGGCACAACAGCATATCCAACGATGGCTTGGTGAGAAAACCGAGTATCTGCGTGTATAATATTGCAACTTCGTCACATTGACCGTATCGACCTCTTCTGCACATGCAACAACGCCATCTCGTCACTCAACTGCAATGAACACGTCCCATCCATTGGCGTGGTATCCTGCGTTAAGTACCGTCTCACCCGATTTACGCCGTTGGCTACATGATCGCGGCTCACTGACGCGCCGGATTCAAGACCGTTGCAGTCAATTCCGCGTGCAACCTGTTTTCCAAGCACTAGCCAGCGTATATGGGGATGAACTGAATATCATGGGTTTACGGCATCATGAACGAGCAATGGTGCGTGAGGTATATTTATATTGCTGCAACACACCGGTGGTTTTTGCGCACTCTGTCGTTTCGCAAAAAAATCTGCGAGGCGCCTGGCGCGGATTAAGCGGCCTAGGTAATAAATCATTGGGAACCGTCTTATTTACCAACCCCAAAATAAAACGCACCCCATTGGAATTTAAAAAAGTCAGCAGCGGTCATTTTCTCTATGACCGGGCTTGCAACCGGCTACAGACTAAACCACCCAACCTGTGGGCACGGCGTTCATTATTTACTTTGCACGGCCAATCTATTTTAGTCACTGAAGTTTTTTTACCAAGTATTCTGGATTTATCATTGTGAGCATCTCAAATCGACTAACAACCTACACACAATTAATGCGGCTGGATAAGCCGATTGGTATCCTTTTGTTATTGTGGCCTATGCTGTGGGGCCTATGGTTTGCCGCACGAGGCTTTCCCGATCTGCATATTTTGGCTATTTTTGTCATGGGAACGATCCTGATGCGCTCAGCCGGTTGTGTGATCAATGATTATGCCGACCGAAAAATTGACCCCCATGTCGAACGCACTAAAAACCGGCCGATGGCCGCAGGAAAAGTCAGTTCGAAAGAAGCCTTACTGCTGGCAGCGGGATTAAGCTTAATCGCCTTCATATTAATTTTGCCGCTGAATCTTCTAACCATCGTGTTATCCGTCCCGGCATTATTCCTAGCAGCGAGTTATCCATTCACCAAGCGTTTTTTTGCCATGCCACAAGCTTATCTCGGTATCGCCTTTAGCTTCGGCATTCCAATGGCTTTCGCTGCACAAACCGATAGTCTACCGAGCATCATCTGGGTGCTAATGTTGGCCAACCTGTTCTGGGTGATTGCGTATGACACCGCGTATGCCATTGTCGACAAACCTGATGATTTAAAAATCGGCATCCGAACCTCCGCCATAACCTTTGGTCGTTTTGATGTCATGGGGGTGATGATTTGTCACGCTATTTTCATCGCTATCATGATCATTATTGGGCAATGGCAACAAATGGGCATGGCTTATTACACGGGTTTAGTCGTTGCCGTGGGTTTGATGTTATACCAATACACATTGATTCGAAATCGTGACCGGGCGCTTTGCTTCAAGGCATTTTTACATAACAACTGGGTCGGCATGGTCGTGTTCATTGGTATCGTGCTCGACTTTCTCATTTACCAGGGCTAAATCATGAAATATAAAGACCTGCGAGACTTTATCGCGCAACTGGAAGCATTGGGCGAACTCAAGCGCATCAACATAGAGATCGACCCTACACTGGAAATGACGGAAATTTGCGATCGCATCCTGAAAGCGGAAGGCCCGGCTGTCTTATTTGAGAACCCCAAAGGGCATAACATGCCGGTACTCGGCAACTTATTTGGCACACCCAAACGGGTCGCCATGGGCATGGGTCAGGAGTCAGTTGAAGCGTTGCGCGAAGTCGGCAAACTATTAGCCTACCTGAAAGAACCCGACCCACCCAAAGGATTGAAAGACGCCTGGGATAAATTACCGGTTTTGAAGCAGGTATTAAACATGGCACCGAAAGTCTTAACCAGTGCCCCTTGCCAGGAAATCGTCTGGGAAGGTGACGACGTTGATCTAAACAAGATTCCCATTCAAACCTGCTGGCCGGGTGACATCGCGCCGCTGATCACCTGGGGACTGACCGTCACCAAAGGCCCCAACAAAACCCGGCAAAACTTAGGCATCTACCGGCAACAAGTTATTGGTCCGAATAAAGTGATCATGCGCTGGCTAGCACACCGGGGCGGCGCACTGGATTTTCGCGAATTTACCCTCGCCAATCCCGGCAAACCTTATCCGGTCGCCGTCGCATTGGGTGCAGACCCCGCCACCATCCTGGGTGCCGTCACACCAGTACCGGATACGCTAAGTGAATACCAATTCGCCGGATTATTACGCGGCTCAAAAACTGAAGTCATTAAGTGCATCGGCAACGACCTGCAAGTCCCCGCCAGCGCTGAAATCGTGCTGGAAGGCGCCATCTATCCCGACGAAACCGCACTGGAAGGTCCTTATGGCGACCATACCGGTTACTACAACGAACAAGAAACCTTCCCGGTCTTCACCATCGAGCGCATCACCATGCGCCGCAACCCAATCTATCATTCCACCTACACCGGTAAGCCGCCAGACGAACCAGCCATCCTCGGCGTAGCACTCAATGAAGTGTTCGTACCCTTGCTGCAAAAACAATTCCCAGAAATCACCGACTTTTACCTGCCGCCGGAAGGCTGCTCGTACCGGATGGCCGTGGTCAGCATGAAAAAACAATACGCGGGACACAGCAAACGCGTCATGTTCGGCATCTGGAGCTTTCTGCGCCAGTTTATGTACACCAAATTCATTATCGTCACCGATGACGACGTGAACATCCGTGATTGGAAAGAAGTCATCTGGGCGATCACCACACGAGTCGACCCGGCGCGTGATACGTTGATTGTGGAGAATACGCCAATCGATTATTTGGACTTTGCCAGTCCGATTTCTGGGTTAGGCGGCAAGATGGGGTTGGATGCAACCAATAAGTGGCCGGGGGAGACGAACCGGGAATGGGGAACAACGATTGCGATGGATGAGGCCGTTAAGAAAAAGGTTGATGGGATTTGGGGGGGGTTGGGGCTATAGTTGACTGAAATAATCCATATATCTAGTACTCCGTCTACTTGAAATTGACGAATACAGTTAGTTTTTCAGCGTTACTGGCAAGGCAGGTTTCGCTGGCAATGGTTATTCCCTTGTCAAGAGACCTAACACCGCCAGTAACGCTGAAAAGCTAACCCGTAGGGCGATTACAAAATGTCCCGTCACAGCGTTGCAGCACTTGCCAAGGGAATAACCATTGTCTGCGTCTTGCGACGAAACATCTTGTAATCGCTGTATCCGTCAATTTCAAGTAGACGGAGTACTAGTCACGGCGTATGGCTTCTTACTGGTAACAAAGCGTTATTTATGTCACACACCGATTTTCCGTGGTTTAAGCATGCCTCAATTGGAAAAATGCTCAACATCACGGAACCACCCCCAGGCCATTTCCATTGGCCTGATTTGGATGATGATTTGGGGATTGAATCTATTGGACACCCGGAACGGTTTCCGTTTGTTGCAAATTAGGTGATGCGTCCGTATGCCGTCATCGGCGATTAATCTAGCGAGTTAAAGTCTCGCCAAAGGAGTTGTCCGTATACCTTTGTAGTACCGGGAAGCAGCGTCTTAGTAATGAGGGGTTGTAAGTTTCCCAAGGGCAAAATTGCAGGCCGCAAC